>NZ_JBANRN010000005.1:0-225760 GCF_037154155.1 Alteraurantiacibacter lauratis | reverse complement strand
AAAACCAAAGAATCATACCTCGGCTTCGTCGCACTGGCCTCAATCAAACTCTGGATACCCTTTGTCCACGAAGCCTAGTATCACCATCGTCCCCGCGGTAAGCGCCAGGACACCCCAAGTCCGGATCCGGCAGGTGTTGGGAGCCCCGGTGAGCAGCAAGGCGCTGGTGCCGGGGCCGCGCTCCAAGGAGCGGGAACACACCACCGCAGCCAACAACCTGCGCGCCCTGCGGACTTACCTTGCTGCCCGATCCAGGCAGATGAGTGGCGGGACGGCACCGGTGCTCGCTATCGGTCAGATGCGGACGGTGCAGGCTCTCACCAAAGGCGAACTGCCAGCCAATCTGGAGACTGCCCACTTCAATGCGCTGAGCGGGCTCGATCGCTGGGGCAATGTCGCCGGCATGATCGTCATGGGCCGCACGCTGCCTGCACCGGCGGTGATCGCGAAGCTGCAGACTGCGCTCACTGGCAGGCCGCCTCAGGAGGACACCAGCAACGAGAGTTGGTGGTATCCGTTGACCGAGCGGGTCATTCGCCGGCCGAGAGGACGATCCCATCCAACGCGCGGAGAATACCATCCCGATCCGATCGCCGAGGCCATCCGCTGGAGTATCTGCGAGGCCGAACTGATCCAGGCGCTGGGTCGCGGTCGCGGGGTGAACCGCACGGCCGAAAATGCGCTCCAGATCGACCTGCTCACCGACATTGTCCTGCCGGTCCCTGCCGACGAGGTGATCAGCTGGGATGACCTTGCGCCCAGCCGCATCGACATGATGGCCGCGCGCGGAGTGATCCTCGACAACGCCGCAGACCGGGCCCGCTGCTTCCCCGACCTGTGGCCGAACCACGATGCCGCAAGGAAGGATGGGCAGAGGACTGGGACAAATTGCTATTATAGAAGTTCCTATAATAGCAGAATGTCCCACTCCTCGGGCATGGTGACCTATCGACCGGCCGGTCCGGGACAGAAGCGGCGGACGGCCAACTTCGACCTCGACCTGATCCCGGACCCGCGATCGTGGCTCACGGAACACCTGGGCGAACTGGCCAGCTACGAGGTGGTTGCGGACCGGGACCTGGCTGCATGATCCGTGCCCCCCGGGGGGAGGGTAAAACTTGAGACGGTTCGCAACGGAAACCGCCCCCGATCCAAAGTTTTCACGCCCGCGAGTTAGTGACCGGGGGTCACGGTGAGGAATTGGCGGAAAACCGTGCCTTCGGGCTGCGGCTAACCGGCTTCCTGTGAATTGTAGATCTGGCCGCCGCGGCGGACATATTCGGAGAACACCTCGATCGCCTGATCGCGGCCAACATCACGCATCACGGCGATCCCGCGTTCTTGCAGATCGCATTTCCAGTTGCGGCTCTTGGGGCCTTCATCGAACCCGATCTGCTCCGCCTCTTCGCTGCGCGCACCGCACACCACCCGGCGCACCCCCGACCACGGGATGGCGCCAAAGCACATCGCGCAGGGCTCGGCACTGGTAACCAGTTCATGCGCGGCCATGCCGGGACCTCCCAGGTCGTAGGTGCCGAGGGCGCGTTGCGCGGTGATGAAGGCGACCATTTCGGCACGCAGAATCGACAGGTTTTCGGTGGTCACCAGATTGACGCCAAGGCCCACTAGTTCGCCGCTGTCGATCGCGAAAATGCCGGCGGCAAACGGGCCCCCGGTCCCATGCTTCACGTTCTCCATGGCCGCCGCGATGACGAATTCCATCCGCGTAGAGATATCAGGTGTGGGGACATAGGTTCGGGCGAACGCCGGCAGCCATTCGGGCAGATGGATTTCTATCGTCGGAAGCATGGCTTTGTCTCTTTGTCCTGCTGCCGCATCTTATCGAGTTGCTCTGGTCGGCCAATAGAGCGTTAGTCGCCTCCGCCAACCACGGAGACGCACGATGAGCAACTCGACCCTTCCGACCCGCAACGAGGCCTGGGGCTTCTACGGTGCCGCCGCCGGGTTCACGGACGCGGACGCCGCATGGTCGATTGCATTGCCGGCGATCGCGAAGGCTGTTCGCGCCAGTGCCGAAGGGGTTCGGGACTTTCTCGACAGCCGCCACGGCCGCCACTTCGCCGACGACGTGCATAACGGGATCCACGCAGGCCTCGCCCTCAAAGCGGCGATCGACGCTGCCATCGCCCGCTGGATGGGCTGGACCATCAGCCGGGCAACTGCGCAGGAGCATGGCATTCCTCAGGGGCTGCCATATCTGACTGGTTTCGTTGGCCTATACGAAATCATGGCTGAGGCGGAACAAGTCTGAGGGATTGGGTGGTCGGCCACATTCACGTGGCTATCAGGCCATTGTCCGTTCGAGCCGCAGCTTGCGGCGCTCCCAGTCCGGCATCACCCGTTCGAGCAGATCATAAAAGGCGGCGCCATGATGCGGCTCTGTGATGTGGCAAAGTTCATGGGTGATGACATAATCGATCGCGTCGATCGGGGCCTCGATCAGGCGGCGATTCAGCATTAGGCGAGCTCCCGGTGACATTGACCCCCAGCGTTGTTTGAGCTGACGGACGATTAGTCCTTTGGGGCGGCGTCGTTCCGGGTCAGCAAAGCGCTTTAGGTTGATCTCGATACGCTCTGCAAATTTGACATGCGCCCGTTCGCGGTACCAGGCCTCGACCAATTCCTGGGTCACATCGGGACTGAGCGGCCTGTGCGTTTGCACCACGAAGTAGCCGCGGATCAATTTTACCGTCTGCCGCACGTGGGGGACGACCTTCAGCCGGTATTGGCGCCCAAGATAAAGATGTGTCTCGCCCGGCACGAACTCCCGCGGTGGGACACGGGGAAGGAATTGGGCAAAGAAGCGCTGCTGACGCGTCACCCAGGCTGCCCGTTTCCGCAACTTGGCCTCGATCGCTTCGAGGCTCGCATCTTCCGGGGCCGCAATAACCACGGACGCGTCCGGCTCGACCGCAATCTCGAGCGTTTTACGTGCCCGTCGGATAACCTGGTAATCGATCCGGCCTTCACCATACATCAGGCTGAGATGCTCAGGCTGCGTCACGGAAACCTCGCCCGGGCCAGATCCATGATCTTCTGCTCAAGGTCATCCAGCATCTCAACGGGGACGCCGACACCCTTTTCGTCACGCAAGACGTCGAAGAAATAGTCGTCGATGGCGTTGCGCATGTTGTTCTGAGCAACTTCGTTGGACCACACGCCCACAATGTGGTGGGCCTTGATGATACCGATGATGTCGAGCGCCACCTGGGCGGTGTCCTCGCGCTCGACCGGTTCGCCAGCCTGGGTTGTCAGGCTGCCATCGAGAAGGCCGAAGAAGGCCTGACCGTCATCATTGCCTTTGACGGCGTCGGGCACATCCCGCCCGCGATCCTTGCGCGCAACCTTGCTGGCAAGATCGATGACACCATTCAGGTAGTCTCGTTCGGACAGGCGCTTTTCTCGGTAAGCGCGGATCGTCTCTTCCAGCAGTTCGGAAAACTGCATGTAGAAGGCCGGATCCTCCTCCATCTTCTCCGTGATCGTCCGCCGAGTGGCGCTGGCAATGCGGTCGGCCTTGGAACCTTCGGACACCCCGGTTTCTTCAACCACGGCCTTGAGCGCGTCGGGGTCATTTATGTTGACGACCTCGATAATGGTCTCGGCCGGCAATGCCACCACATGATCGTCGAGCAACTTCTGGATCTTGGGCTCGAACTCCTTGATGTCGACGACTTCCTGGTACCGCAGCTGGACCGATCGCTTGAGCTCGGAGAACCGCTTCCAGTCCCGCTTCATCGTCTCGACCTTGGCCTCGTCAAATACGTCGAGGAACTTGTCGGATGACATCGAGATGTGCAGGCACCGGCTGAACGCCTTCAGCCTTTCGTAGAAATCGTGCCGGATGGCTTCATCGCCCAGGAGCTGCTCGAATTCCTCCATGTCCTTCTTGTTTCGAACGGACTTGAAGATGTCCCAGAGCTGGTCGTGCAACTGCGGCAGCTTGCGGATTTCCTCCCGGACGTCGTGGACAGTCCCGACGAGATCGCCGGCATCATAACCCTCAAACGCGCTGTAGGTGGTCAGCGCGCTGTCGAGCTCGCCGAGCAGGCCTTCATAATCGATGATGAAGCCGAACTGCTTCTCGACCCCGTCATTCTCATACAAACGGTTCACGCGCGCGATGGCCTGGAGGAGATTGTGCTCCTTCAGGGACTTGCACACATAAAGGACCGTGTTCCGGGGGGCGTCGAAACCGGTCAGCAGCTTTGACACTACAATCAGGATTTCTGGATCGCCCGAGCCCTTGAACGCATCGATGATTTGCCGGTTGTACTCTTCCTCGGTCTTGAACCTCGCCATCATCTGGTCCCAGAATTTCCGGACCAGATCCTTGGATTCCTTGTCGACTTCCTCGTTGCCCTCGTTGTCATTGGGCGGCGACATGATGATTTCGCTGGTGACGTGACCAATCTCGTCCAGCATCTCCTTGAAGCGAATGGCCGCGGCCTTGGAAGGCGCCACGAGCTGGGCCTTGAACCCGGTGCCCTGCCAGTGCTGCCGGTAGTGTTCGGAGATATCGAACGCCTTTGCCCGGATCGCCTGGCCGGTCTTGGCCAGTGCATCCATGCGCGAGAACTTCTGCTTGAGGTCTGCCTTCTGCTTGTCGGTCAGGCCTTCGCTGATCTTCTCGAACCATTTGTCGATAACGGTGCCCGAGATCTGCTGTTCGACCATCCGGCCTTCGTAAAGCAGCGGGACGACAGCCTCGTCGGCCACGGCCTCGTTGATGGCGTATTTGTGGATCAGCCCGCCGAAGGTCGAAAGCGTGTTTTTTTCCTTCTTCAGTAGCGGCGTGCCGGTGAAGCCAAGGTAGCAGGCACGGGGAAGCAGTCGCCGCATCTTGGTCGCGAACTGGCTGTGCCCGCCGTACTTCCCGGTCTGGGTACGGTGGCTTTCATCGACCAGGACAAAGATATTCGCATCGGCATCGGCGCGCGCACTGTTGCGCAGGGCCGTGTCGAACTTGTTGATGATCGTCGTGATCAGCCCGGCCTTGTGCTCGATCAGTTCCAGCAGATTGGCGCCGGTCGTCGCCCGCACAGGCTCCATGTCGCAGGACCGGAACGTGTCCTTGATCTGTTTGTCGAGGTCGTCGCGGTCGGTGACGATGATGATCCGCGGGTTGGGAATATCCTTGTCGAGCGCCAGCGAACGGCCGAGCATGACCATGGTCAGCGATTTGCCTGACCCTTGCGTGTGCCAGATCACGCCGCCCTTGCGGGCGCCTGTGACATCGACCTGCTTGACCCGTTCCACCGCCTTGCGTATGCCGAAGAACTGCTGGTGGCGTGCCACCTTGCGCACGCCGCCGTCAAACACCGTGAAGCGGCGGATCAGGTCGAGCAGGCGTTCCGGCCGGCACAGGGCATGGATCGTCCGGTCCTGCGGAGAAATGGCGCGCGTCCCTTCCGCGGCCATCGCATCGAAATATCGGCGCGCATCGGCGAAATCGCCGGAAAAGATCGCGTCTTTCTCGGACGCGGTCAGCGGGCGGTTGGCACGCGGTTCGATCGCCTCGTCCGTGTCCTCCTCGTCCCGCCAAGTGCCCCAGAACTTCTGCGGTGTGCCGACGGTGGCATAGCGCGCCTCCACCCGGTTCATGGTCAGCAGCAGCTGGGCGAAGTGGAACAGCTGCGGGATCCGGTCTTCGTTCTGATAGCCGATCAGCTGGCTGCCGGCCTTCTTCAGGCTCTCCGTGGGGCGCTTGTTTTCGATCACCAGCACCGGAATGCCGTTCACGAAGGCGACGATATCGCAGCGCTTTGTCTGGGTGCTGCCCGTCCGCTCGACCGAAAATTCGGCAGTCACGTGGAATGCGTTGTTGGCCGGGTTTTCCCAGTCGATGAAGCGGAAAGAATAGCTCTTCGAATCCCCGTCGATCGTCTTAGTGATCGTCGTGCCCAGCACCAGCGTATCGTAGATATCCTGGTTGGTGCCGCGCAGGCCCTTCAGCCGGTCCGGCGTCGGCTTCAGCTTGCGCATCGCCTCGTGCGCGTCTTCCAGATCAAAGGGGTATTCGCGCCCCTTGTGGGTGAAGCGGTTTATGCGCATCAGGTTTTCGACAAGGATATCGTCGAGCACAACATTGCGCAGGCGTCCCCCGCGCAGACGCAGCGCCTCGGCCTGGCTCAGTGGCTGGAAGCCCAGCGCCACCAGCATTTGCAGTGCGGGGATCTGCGACTGGAACTTTTCGGCTGCGTTGAAGCTCATGCGGCTTCCTCCACTTGCACACGCCATTCGCCCGTCAGCAGCTTCTGCATCAGGCCGCGCTTCTGGCGGGTGAGAAGGTCGATTTCCCGATCCAGCAGGCCGACCTCCTGTTTCGAAGCGGTCAGGGCCTGTGCGATGGACGCTTGTTCCTCGACAGGAGGCACCGGCACTTTGCAGCCAAAGAAATCCTCTGGGTCCAAATTCAGGAGACCATCGTTCCTCACGCCAGAATTGATCAGGCGGGAAAGTTGATGGTTGAGTGCTCCGGCCGCAAACAGATGAGCATAGAATTCACGGTTCATGCCCGCATTAAGCGCAAAGCAGAAATACACGAAAGGCACCAGCGCAGTCGGACGGTCTAGCGGGAAAATGCAGCCATAGGGTGCCGTGAGTGAGTTGCCTTTGTTGTAGGCAAACTCGCCCTCATTCAGAACAATGTAGCGATCTACACTACTGCCAGCCATGTCGCGGCTGAATTTGTCGGACTGCAACCGAAAGCCAGATTTTGCAGAAATGGTCATCACCGGGTGATCGCCGCCGCCGTTTTGGCGACGAACCCGCGTTGATATTGCTGACAGCGGGCGTTGCTCCCACCGTTCAGGAAAAACGCCGCCGATGCCGAGCAATTTCTGCGCTAGCCCGATAAGTTGCTCCCGCTTCGCCGCCCGCAGCGCCTCCAGCTTCTCGATCGCCTCGTCCCATGTGCGCAGGATTTCGGCGATCTTGCGCTGTTCAGGAAGTGGGGGGAGATCGACAGTCACGCCAGCGAGGTCACTGGCATGGATATGGACAATCGACTGCCCTTTCCCGAGCCGAGATTTCTGTTTGATTACCGAATGACTATTCAACAAATGAGCGAGGAATGATGGGTCTTGCCCATGATCGCGCAGGATAACAGTATCTCCGCCTGCTACTGCGTCGAAGCGCCCGACGAACGCGACCGCCTTGCCAATATCTTCGGCTGTTTCCCCAGATGCAGCAAAAATTATATCGCCATATTTGATGCTTGTCGCATCAGATGCCGACTCAGTTGGCACAAAGCTAATTAGCTTTGACGTTACATCGCCGAACGTAGTGTAGATTTCGGCGTAGCGCAGGCATGGCACACCATCGTCACAAAGTTCCGACTTCGTAATCCCTTTGCCCTTATGAAAGGTGCCAAGATTGCCCAGCTGTGAGCGCGTCCACCCCTCAAGCATCGCCGCCTCCCTTCTTCCGCCCCTTGGAGGCCTTGGCAATCCGCTCCAGCTCCGCCAGATCATCCGTCTGTGCGGCAGCCAGCCGCTCGGCCTCCCGGCGCTTGCCCTCGAACTCCGCATAGCGCGCATGGGCAATCTGCTCGGCCTTCTTGGCCGAGATGCTGCCGGCATTGCGCAACAGCGGCAGTTCGTTGGAGGTGATGAAGGTATCGAGCACGCCCTCCCATTCGGCCAGCCGCATCGTCTGCCTGCGGCTGGCGCGCAGTTCCGCCGTGTCGAGGAACATGGTGACGATCAGGTTGAGTTCCCTGATTTCCGCCTCACCCAGATAGTTCTTGGCGGTGGTCACATCGCCCTTGCGGACGACCGCGCCTTTCCAGGTCGTCAGCCCCATGTTGGGCGCATCGGGATTGGCGCGGGACTTGATCAGTTCCGCTGCAGTGCCGCCGGCAACCGCGAACAGCATCTTGTTCTGGATTGTCGCGTAGAACTCCTGCGCGGCGCCCGATTTGGGATCATAATCCTCGCTGAGTGCCAGGATGTCCCGGATCTTCTGATAAAACCGCGCTTCCGACGCCCGGATATCGCGAATGCGTTCCAGCAGTTCGTCGAAATAGTCGTAAGCGGGATCCTTCAGGCGGGCATCGTCCATGACGAAGCCCTTGACCAGGTACTCCTTCAGGACGGTGGTTGCCCAGCGGCGGAACTGGGTTCCGCGGGGCGAACGGACGCGGTAGCCAACCGACAGGATGACCTCGAGGCTGTAGGCGTCAACTTCGCGGGAAACCTCGCGTGCGCCCTCGGTTTGAACTATCCGGAATTTCCGGATCGTTGCATCGGGATCGCACTCACCGTCAGCAAACACATTCTGAATGTGCTCGTTTATGGTGCGCACATCCTTGTCGAACAGGTCGGCCATCTGGCGCTGGGTGAGCCATGCGGTGCCGCCCACCGCACGAAGCTGGATCTGCGCGGCGCCATCATCAGTGGTGTAAAGGATCAGGTCGCCTTCAGACATTGACGCCCAGCTCCTTCAGATAGCCAGCCATCTTCGCCCGCACTTCGACCAGTTCGGCCTCGATCCGGTTGATGTCCTTTTGCAGGGCGGCGACGTCGATCTCCTCCTCGGCCTCGAAGGTGTCGACATAGCGCGGAATGTTGAGATTGAAGTCGTTCTCGGCAATCTCCGCAGGCGAGGCGAGGTGAGAATATTTCTCGATTTCCGTTCGGTTGCGGTAGGTTTCGAGAACCTTGGCGATATGCTCTTCGCTCATGACGTTCTGGGTCTTGCCCGGCGTGAATTCCTTGCTGGCGTCGATGAACAGCACGTCCTTGCGCGCTTCATTCGCGCCGCCTTGCTCGCGCGAACGGTCAAAGATCAGGATTGCAACCGGAATGCCGGTGGTAGTGAACAGGTTGGCTGGCAGGCCGATCACCGCATCGAGCAGGTTTTCCTCGATCAGGGCCTGGCGGATCCGGCCTTCCGCCCCGCCGCGGAACAGCACGCCGTGCGGCACGATCACCGCCACGCGCCCGCTCTGCCGCTTGGCGATCTCGATCATGTGCGTGATGAAGGCGTAATCGCCCTTCGACTTGGGCGGGATGCCGCGCCAGTAGCGATTGAACTGATCGCTGTCGGCGTGTTCGGCACCCCACTTGTCGAGGCTGAACGGTGGGTTGGCCACCACCACGTCAAACTTCATGAGATGATCGCCCTCAACGAGAGCCGGGCTGTTGAGCGTGTCGCACCATTCGATGCGCGCCGCATCCTTGGAATGCAGGAACATGTTCATGCGGGCGAGCGCCCATGTCGCGCCGTTCACTTCCTGCCCGAACAGGGCGAAGTTGTCCGAGCCCACTTCCTGCGCCGCCTGGATCAGCAGCGAACCGGAACCGCAGGCGGGGTCACAGATGGTGTCCCCCGGCTTCGCGCCGGCCAGCTTGGCCAGAAGGCCCGAGACGGCCGAGGGGGTGTAGAATTCGCCAGCCTTCTTGCCCGCATCCGAGGCAAAGCGGGAAATCAGGTAGATGTAGCATTCGCCGATGATGTCTTCGGTCACCCGCGACGGGCGCAGGTCGAGCGCGGGCTTGGCGAAGTCCTCGAGCAGGTTCTTCAGGCGCCGGTTGCGATCCTTGACCTTGCCGAGGTTCGCTTCCGAGTTGAAGTCGATGTTGCGGAACACGCCTTCAAGCTTGCTGCGGTTGGTGTCTTCGATCTTCTCGAGCGCAATGTTGATCAGCTCGCCGATATTGGCCTCGTTGCGTCGGTCGTAGAGGTCGTAGAAGCTGGCCCCTTCGGGCAGGACGAACCGCTCGCGCTCCAGTCGGCGGCGGATGCGCGCCTCGTCGCCACCGAACTGTTTGCGGTAGGTCTCGACGTGATCGTTCCAGAGGTCCGAGATGTACTTCAGGAACAGCATCACCAGGATGTAGTCCTTGTACTGCCCGGCATCGACGACGCCGCGGAAGGTATCGCAGGCAGCCCAGGCAGTCTGGTTGACCTGCTGTTGGGTCAGTTGGTCGGTCATTGGTGGGCTCCTTTAAGCTGGGCGCCGCCTCGGGCTGCATTGGCCAGATCGGCGAGAATGATGCTGGAAAGGGTGTGTCGTTTGTCGGCCAGCTCGTGGAGCAGCGACGTTTCCCGGGCTGCCAGCCTCCCGACCTGAACGATAAGCGCTTGGGTCTTGAGGTCCGGCACGGACACTTCGATGTTCTCGAGGCTGGTTTTCGAGATCATGCGAAGGCTCGTCCCCTGCGCCTCAGCGTCCAGTTGCCTTTGGGCATCCGCCTGGTTGATCGCCCAGGCAAGATATTCTGCTGAGACGAGCCCCGGTTTTGGGCGAAGGATAAACAAGGGTAGCAATGCAATTGCCGGTTCGACCATGTCCGCGGAAACGGCGCAGGCGATATTGGGCTGACCCCGCGACTTGAAGATCACATCGCCCGGCCCGACCGCATAGCGATCAGACAGTGGGCCGAGGTCAAACCTTTGAAGATTGCCCGCATCCAGCGAGCCACCTTCCAACAGATCTCTGAGCTGCACGCAGGGCTGACCACCTTCGCGCGCTGGCTCGAGCCGGCCGCGCACCGTGTAGCCCGTCTGGAGTTGGCAGATATCCTGGAGTCGCATGGCGTAATCCGCTGTATGAGTCATACAGATAAATATTAGCCGCCAAACCCTGCGTCAAGCAGAAATGTGCTGTAGCTAAATTACAGATTATAATTTCGGCGGGCGTAGGCTGACCTCACCGTCAGATGAGGTCAGCAGGTTACCGAAACTACCTTCACTCGGTCCGCAGATAGACCTTTGCCTCACACGAGGAATCCATGAGATTGCCGACACCGGACGACAAATCCCACTGGATTGACCGGCTTGATGGGCCCGGTGGTCCGACACGCGCGCGCATGATCCGATCGTGGAAGGCACGGCGATCGCGGTAAGGCCTGCAGCGCATATTGAAGATGCCTGGATCAAACCCGGCAGCTAGCAAGAGTCGTTTCATCTCGTTCTGCTGGATCTCGGGCCCTTCACCCGCTTCATCAGGATATTTTTCACGCCAGGTAAGTGCGACATACTCAAAGGAGGCGCCGTCCTTTTGGAGCGTGGTGAGCAATGCGATGAGCGCCCGGCGGGCGCGGTCATCCTTGAGCAGAAACGGATCATCGATCTCAAGTCGCACGGTGTTGTCCAGCATCGCCGCGAATGTCTCGGTGAGATTGCGCGGCGCTCCTGCTGGATAATCCCACACGCGAACGTTACCCAGAATGCTGGTCAAAGCGTTTTTGACGAGCTGCCCTGCCTTCAGCGCATCGAAGAGATTGGCGACAATGTCGTGCTCAAGATTGGCTGCGAGGTACGGCGCATCTCCAATCAGGCCGGCCAAGAGGGGGGAATCGCCCTCGTTGTTCCAAAGCGCCATTGCTCCATCGCTGCCTTGCGCGAAGAGTCTTGGAAGGTCGCGCGTGAAACGGTCAGGCGGCAGTCTGAATACAGATAGTCGCCCAGTCTTCTCGAGCTTGGCCAGAATTTCGACTGCTTCGAGATCTGCAGTGCCGAGTTCAGAAACCGACAGAGGAAGCTTCCCGGCCGCAGCAATGAATATGCGGCGGGTCGGATCGCGCTCGGCAAGGTCACGGAGCAATCGTGCCGTGGCAACAGCCGATTCTGCATCGTCGGTTCCGGCAATACGCGTTGCGAAGAGTACGATTTGTTGCGCACCGGACAACCGGGAAGCGAGAGCAGCCAGAGACGGATCAGTCCATTCGGTGGCGCCTCTGGGGAGGTCGTCACGACAATCGGGATCGGACAGAAGATCGCGAAGCCATTCAAGCACGGGTACTGCCTTCACCCCGGGCCGGTCTCGGTCCGGCGATCGCAAGAGCGCATCTACCAGCGGGTATAGAAATGACTCGGTCTTGCCAGAGCCTGTCCCTGTCGCGACGAGGTAGTTGTCTGACACAGCGCGAAGAATTGCGCTTTCCTGATGCCGGTGCAGACGGCGCTCATATAGATGCCGATGACCGGTATCGATCATACGGTTCCAGGTGGGGTCTAGGACGCCATCCTCAACCAGCTGGGAAATTGAGCGCCCTTTTTCGAAGTCTGGAAGACTCTCGAGATACGGCCCCTTCACCATGGCCGTGCCAGCCTGACGAATTGCATCGCGAACGCGCGCAGCCAGGCGCGGAGCACGTTCATCGGAAATCGGAACTGCCGATGCGGTGTAACGCCCCAGCGTCTCCTGAAGAGTGTCGCGCAGTTTGAGGGGGGTCCAGATCGCTCATGCGTCTTGTCTTTCTGTCATACGGATCAGCTCCCAGAGGAGCAGGTAAAAGGCTGTTAGTTCAGTTGCGAGACGGAGAAGAAACCCGATGTCCTCGAGCAGCATTTCCTGCGCTGTTGAGGTCCGCTGGCTCAGTTCATTCAGGAATGCGGAAAATTTGTTGAACCGCCATGCCTTAGCTGCTCCAGAAAGAAATGGCGCCACGCTGTGCACCAGCTGGCACCGCTCGCCGAGCATTTCCGAGATCGGGAAGGCCTCATTCTTATAATCGCGAGCCGCCGAGGAGATCAGCCGGTTCAAGCGCACCATGCGTACGTGATTGGAGGTGTCGTCAGGTACTGCGAGTTGGAAGCGGTCTATGAAGCGATCAACGCACCATTCGTGATGCCATTCGTTAAGGCGGCCATCTGAAGGGCGCCAAAGAGACGGACTTCTCTTTGTTTGGCCCATCAACTGGCGAGTGCTAACCAGTCTGGTGAGGGAGAAGTCGCGCAGTCTCACCGATTTCCGTTCGGCCTCCTGCCAATTGGCAAAGCCGAGGAAGAATAAGGGGTCTACGAACAAGGCTTCGCCAGCTTCGCGGACGCGTTCAATCGAAGCTAATCGGTGCAAGTGTTCGAGTTCTTCGGTGCCGTCGCCCTCTATCCCGACAGCATGGAAATATACCGGTTTGACCGACAGCAGTTCCGGGGCGATTTCGATCGGGTGCCGGAGTGGAACCCAGGCTGGCGCCTGACCAGCGGGCAGTGGTCTCCCCCACGCGCGAAGCAGTTCTTCTGTGCGTCCGCGTTCTACCAGAGCCCTGCCAGCTTCCTTCCAGGCAGTCACAATGGGTTTGACGAGATCCCAAGTTTCAGGCGCCACGCATCGCGAGAGAAGATCGGTGGCTGCAAGAAATGCAGTTGCAGAGTTCAGGCTCGGTTGCCCGTCGGTCAGAAATAGGAACGCATCGCCGCGCATATTCCGCAACTCACGGTAGCGTTCCTCGCCCTCTAGGCGAACCGCCAGCTCGGCGAAGCGGCAACTGTCGGCCATGGCCTGAGCGGACGCCGGGGTAGGGACAGCTCTGCCAATCGGCGACACGCTGCGGTCTGACAGACAGCACCAAACCCGGTGCATTACGCCGGTTTTTCCACACAGAACGGGCAATTGGCCGCCCAGTGATCGGGCAGGATTTCCTCGAAGGGGGGCGCGTGCGTTGTCATCCACTCGTCATGCGGCACGGGGCTGCGCGGCGCGAAGACGCAGCCCTGGGGAGGATTGAGCGGGGATGGCAGGTCGCCTTGCAGGATGATGCGCGACCGCTGCCGCTCTGCGCGGGGATCGGGCAGGGGGACCGCGCTCATCAGCGCCTTGGTGTAACTGTGCAGCGGCCGGTCGACCACTGCCTCCGCGCTGCCCAGTTCGACGATATGGCCCAGATACATCACCGCGATGCGATCCGCCACATAGCCCACCACCGACAAATCGTGCGAAATGAAGAACATGGTGAGGCCCATCTCGCGCACCAGCCGCTTCAGCAGGTTGAGGATCTGCGATTGGATCGACACGTCGAGCGCGGATACCGGTTCGTCGGCGATGATCAGCCGGGGTTCCGGCGCCAGCGCGCGGGCGATGGCGATACGCTGGCGCTGGCCGCCTGAAAACTCGTGCGGATAACGCTTCATCTGCGCGGGGTTCAGCCCCACCGTGCGCAGCAGGTCGGCAATGCGGCTGCGCATTGCGTCGCCGCGCAGATCCGGGTGCCGCGTGCGGATTGCCTCGGCCAGCGTATCCATCACCGTCATGCGCGGATTGAGCGAGGCGTAGGGATCCTGGAAGATCATCTGGAAGTTCATGCGCTTATGCCGGATATCCTTGTCCGAAATCGCGCTCAGTTCCTCGCCATCCAGCCAGATCTCTCCCGAAGTCGGCCGGATCAGCTGCATGATCGTGCGGCTGAGGGTAGATTTGCCGCAGCCTGATTCGCCCACCAGCCCAAGGACTTCCCCCCGGCGGACCACCAGCGATACGCCATCGACCGCCTTCACCACGCCCTTGCTGGTGCGGCTCCAGAAGGTGCGGCCCATGTCGAAATGGGTGCGCACATCGCGCAGGACGAGGAAATCGGTGGCGGGATTGCCGATGGGCGCGCTCATACAGCGGCGCTTCCAGCCGGCGCCAGATCGTCGGTCTTCAGCTCCTGCGGCAGCACGCTTTCAATCGGGGCGCTGCTGTCGCACGAATGGCAATCGGCATAGCAATGGCCATTGCCCAGATCGCGCAGCAGCGGGGTGTCGGCATCCGGCCCGGTTAGCTTGGGATAGGGGCAGCGGGGATAGAAGGCGCAGCCGGTGATCGGGCGGGCAAGGTCGGGTGGCAGGCCGGGGATCGTGAACAGCTTCTGACCCTTCTTCTGCAGCGACGGGATCGTCTTCTGCAATGCGCGGGTATAGGGGTGGCGCGCTTCGTAGAAGACCTGCTCGGTCGTGCCGCTTTCCATGATCCGCCCGGCATACATTACATTGACCTTGTCGCAGGTGCCCGCGACCACGCCCAGATCGTGCGTGACGAGGATGACCGCGGTGCCCAGCTTTTCCTGCCGCTCGCGGATAATCTCCAGGATCTGCGCCTGCACCGTCACGTCGAGCGCGGTCGTCGGCTCGTCCGCAATCAGCAGGTCGGGATCGGTGATCAGCGCCATGGCGATCATCACCCGCTGCCGCATCCCGCCGGAAAATTCGTGCGGATAGCTGCGCACCCGGCGCGAGGCTTCGGGAATGCCGACTTCCTCCAGCGCGGCGATCGCCTTGTTCATCGCGGTGCGATCATCGATATCGCTGTGCGATTGCAACGCCTCCACCAGCTGGGTCGATATCCGCAGGTAAGGATTGAGCGAGGTCATCGGATCCTGAAAGATCATGCTGATGCGCTTGCCCCGCACGCCGCGCAGCTGTGCCGGGGTCATCTGCAACAGGTCCTGCCCGTCGAACAGGGCGGTTCCGCCCTCTATCCGGCCCGGCGGTTCGGGGATCAGGCGCAGCAGCGAATAGCAGGTGACCGATTTGCCCGATCCGGATTCGCCGACAATGCCCAGCGTTTCGCCGCGATCGACGGTAAAGGACACGCCGTCGACCGCGCGAACCACGCCATTGCGCGTGTGAAAATGCGTGGTGAGCCCGGATACTTCAAGCAGAGCCATGAACGGTCAGTCTCCCGCGCTTTTGGGATCGAGGGCATCGCGCAAGCCATCGCCAAGGAAATTGAGGCAGAACAGGGTGAGCGCGAAGAAGAAGGCAGGGAAGATCAGCAACCAGGCGAAGATTTCCATGTTCTGCTGCCCTTCATTGATCAGCACGCCCCAGCTGGCATCGGGCGGCTGCACACCCAGCCCCAGAAAGCTGAGGAACGCCTCCAGCAGCATCACCGCCGGCACAGTCAGCGTGGCGATCACGATCACCGGGCCGAGCACGTTGGGAATCAGGTGGCGAAGGATGATGCGGCGGTTGGAGAGACCCAGCGAAACGGCCGCCTCGACGAATTCCTGTTTCTTCAGGTCGATCACCCCGGCGCGCACGATCCGCGCCATTGTCAGCCATTCCACACAGCCGATGGCGATGAACATCAGCCACAGCGATCGCCCGAAGGCCACCATCAACAGGATCACGAAAATCGTGAACGGCAGGGCATAGAGCAGGTCGACAAAGCGCATCATCGCCGCATCAACCTTGCCGCCGACATAGCCCGCCGTTGCGCCGTAGATCACGCCGATCAGCAGCGAAACGCCGGTTGCCACCAGGCCCACCAGCAGCGAGATGCGCCCGCCTTCCATCACCCGCACCATCAGGTCGCGGCCCAGCGTGTCGGTGCCGAACCAGTGCTTTGCCGATGGCGCCTCTGCCCCGCCAAACAGGTTCTGCGTTTGGCTGTCATAGGGCGAGAGCCAGGGGCCGACCACGCAGAACAGGCAGATCAGGATAAACACGAAGAGGCTGCCCAGCGCGAGCCTGTTCTTGCGCAGCCGCGCCCAGGCATCGCTCCACAGCGAAGAGCCCTGTTCGAGCTGTTCAGGAACAAGCGGTGCCGGTGCCAGCGGCAACTTGGATGCAAGATCAGCCATGTTTCAGCCTGGGATTGAGGGCCACCTGCGCAATATCGACCAGCAGGTTCATCACCACGATCAGCGCGGCGAACAGCAAGGTCAGGCCAAGGATCAGGAAATCATCCCGGTTGAGCGCGCCGCGCACGAACCACTGGCCAAGGCCGGGCACCTGAAAAATTGTCTCCACCACGAAGGAACCCGAAATGATGCCTGCCAGCGCCGGGCCAAGGAAGGTGATCGCGGGGATCAGCCCGCCTTTCAGGCAGTGGCGGAAGATGATCCGGCGTTCCGGCACGCCCTTGGCCCGCGCGGTGCGCACCCAGTCCTGATTGAGCATTTCCAGCATACCGCCGCGCGTCAGCCGGGCGAAATAGGCGGCATAGACCAGCCCCAGCGTGGCCGCCGGCAGGATCCAGTAATCGGGGCCGAACCACCCGGCCACCGGCAACCACCGCAAGGTAATGCCAAATATCAGCGCGAGCAGCGGCCCCATGACGAAGCTGGGCAGGCAGATGCCGACCATCGCGGCCGACATCGGCACATAATCGAGCCAGGTGTTGCGCCGCACGGCGGCCACGATACCGGCCGGGATGCCCAGCCCCAGCGCGATGAGCAACGCCATCCCGCCCAGATGCAGCGATACCGGAAACGCCTCGCCAATGATGGCGGTGACCGATCGGTTGGCATACACCGCGCTTGGCCCGAATTCGCCTTGCAGCATGTTCACCAGCGCGACCCAGAAGCGTTCGAGCGCGGGCTTGTCATAGCCGTAAAACGCCTCGATCTGCGCGAGGATTTCGGGCCGGATCGCCCTTTCCGAACTGAACGGGCTGCCCGGCGTCATCGCCACGAGGAAAAATGTCGCCGCATAGATCGCCAGCAGGACCAGCACCCCCTGCAGCAGGCGCAAGGCAATGAATTTCAGCATGGGGTCACCCCGAACCTGTCCGCCATCGCGCGATCAGCCCGCGCGTAGCGAAACATATTTGAAAGGATGGTTGTCGAGCAGTTTCGGTTCCCACCCCTGCACCCGCGGATCCTTCAGATAGACGCGCGTATACCAGTAGATCGGGATGATCGGCATGTCGCCCAGCAGCATCGCTTCGGCCTGTTGCAGAAGCTGCATCCGCTCGGCTTCGTTGGGCGCCACGCGGGCGCGGCGGATCAGCGCATCGTAAGCGGGATTGCTCCACCCGGTATCATTGTTGCCGTTGCCGGTGGTAAAGATGTCGAGGAACGAGGTGGGGTGCACATAATCACCGATCCATCCCGCGCGGCTGATGTCGTAATCCAGCTGCGACTGGCTATCGAGATAGACCTTCCATTCCTGGTTATAGATGCCGACATCGATGCCCAGCTTTTCCTTCCACATCGCCTGCAGTGCCTGCGCGATCTTGCGGTGCGATTCGGAGGTGTTGATGAGGATTTCGGCCGAAGGGAAGCCGCGGCCATCGGGATAGCCGGCCTCTGCCAGCAGGCGCTTGGCCTCTTCGGGATTGTATTGCACCGCCGTGGATGCGGGATAGCCGGCAATGCCCGAAGGGGTGAAGCCGGTGGCGGGGGCCTGCCCGCCTTGCGTCACGCGGTCCACCAGCAGCTGCTTGTCGATCGACAGAGCCAGCGCGCGGCGCACGCGCACATCGTCAAACGGCGGCCGGGTGGTGTTGATCCGGTAGAAGTAGGATCCGAGATAGGGCTCGATCCGCAGCTGGTCGGGCATTTCCTGGCGGAAGCTGGGGATCTTGTCGGGCGAAACGGTGTTGGTGAGATGCAGCCGTCCGTCGCGGAACATCGCTTCTTCGGTGCCCACATTGTCGATCGGGAAGAAGCGGATGCCATTCAGCTGCACCGTCGCGGCATCCCAGTAATCGGGGTTGCGTTCCACCTCGATGACCTGGTTGGTCACCCATGCCTTGAGCTTGAAGGGGCCGTTGCTGACATAATTTTCCAGCGTCGACCATCCGCTCTGCCGATCGGTCATGCCGCCATGCTCCTCCACCGCGCGCGGGTTCACCGGCAGGAAACTGGTGTGCATCAGCATGCCGAGGAAATGCGGCGTCGGGCCTTCCAGCGTCACCTCCAGCGTGCGATCATCGATGGCCCGCACGCCGACCTGGCCGAAATCGGTGGTGCGACCGGCATGAAAATCTTCCGCACCCCGGATGACATACAGCATCTCGGCATATTCGGCGCCCAGCGCGGGGCTGAGAATCCGCTGCCACGAATAGACGAAATCGCCCGCCGTCACCGGATCGCCATTGGTCCATTTCGCCTCGCGCAGGGTGAAGGTCCAGACGGTGAAATCGGCATTGCTTTCCCAGCTTTCCGCCATCGCGGGAGCAGGCGCGAGGTCGTCAACGGGATCGGGCGCGACCAGCCCTTCCATCAGCGCGCGCAGCAACTGCGATTCCGGCACGCCCGTTACCAGATGCGGATCGAGCCCCTTGGGTTCCGATCCATTGCCGATGAGAAGGATGCCTTCCTCTACCGCCCGGTCGGCTTCGGTAGGGCCGCCACAGGCCAGCAACAGGGAACAGCACAGAGTGGCGAGCGCGCCGCGAAAGAATCTGGTTGCCTTGGAAATCATCATGGCGGCAATCATGGCGCTATTGCCGTTCCGTGACAAATGCTGATTTCCCCCGCGATGCCGGAAATTGCCGTTTCATACCGAATGTGAAGGCCGGCGCTGACGCCGAGCGGGGCCTAACTGCGCCAATCGGAGCCGGAGAGCGGCCCGCCCGGCAGCATCAGGGCAATCTTGCCGCGGGCGACCGCTGCGCTTTCAGCAGGTCGGACACGGCGTCACGGTCCTTCTGGCGCGCCTCCTCGCTCAACCCGTCCCACGGCTTGAGGTCGGGATGCAGCCAGCGGACATCGTCGCGCGGGCCATCGCCAGACGGAGCCCAGCCTGAAAGCAGCCGCTCGGCGCACCAGCGGTTATGTTCCATTACGGCAAGCCCCTCGATCAGTTCGGCATCGCTCAGTCCACTCGTCCGCGCATCCCACAGCTTGATCGCACGGTGATCGGCTGCCGCGCGGTTGGCCGCGACAAATGTTTCGGCAAGGTCCTGCCACGGGCCGCTGGCAGGCGCGGCTCCGTCGCGGCCGTAGCGCGCGTTGTAGGCGATTTGAATGCGGGCGGCCTCTTCGTCCTGCGCACGGTCCACCAGCGCCTGCAAGGTCAGCCCTTCGCCGGGGAGGATCGGCGGCCGGAAGCAAAGGTCATTGGTGACAAACAGCGGAGCAGCCGCATCGGTGATTGTGTTGGCGAGTACGGCTTGAACCGGCGGCGGGTCGGCAAAGGCCTGCCGCAACCGCGCCGCCAGGGCAAAACTGGCCGCAACCGTGGCATCTGCATGGCCGGCATCGACCAGGTGGCAGGTGACAGTGGCATCATGCACGGCGTCATCCCGGCTCATCCGTTGGAACGTGGGCCGTTCATCGGGTGAAAACACGGCGGTCGCAAAATCTGCCAGTTTGGCCAATGCCTCAGGCAGGGGCAGATGGGCGGGCCGGTCGGCCCAGATCACACGCGGTGGGCCAAGGCGGATCGACCAGAACTGCCTGAGCGCGAGTTCTGCGGCCCAGACCAGCGCAGGACTGTCGCCCCACAGGCATATGGTGACCTGCCGCGACCCGCGCCGCAGTGCCAGTTCCGCCAGTTGCGGCCCTGCCAGCGAAGCTCGGACTGACATGCCCGCCAGCGAATGCGGGCGCAGCCGCGCTCCGCCTTGCTCCATCAGCGCGGGCACCTTCAGCAAGGCCCGCTGCAAGTCGGCGGATTGCACTGACAGGTGGATCTCGCGGGTGCCGGTGGTTCCCGCCTCACGCAGTTCGATGGCCTTGGCGATATTCTCCGCATCGAGCGGGCGCCACAGCGCCAGCGTGCCGGCCCGTTCCAGCGATGCGGGGGGCTGGGCGCGGCAGATTACCCCCGCGCAGCCAAGGCGGACAAGGCGATCCTTCTCGTCCACCACGCTCGGATCCACCAGCACCACAACCTCGCCTGCCTCGGCGCTGGCCAGGGCCAACGCATCTGCGCTGCCATCCTTGCCCAGGATCACGCCATGGCCGCTGGCGCCGTAGCGGATCAGCAATTCGGCCAGTTCGCCCAGCGCGCGTCGACGCACCAGCCAGACTATGCCTGCCACCGGCACCAGCGGGCCGATGATCCTGCCCACCGTTTCGGACCAGTGCAGATCCTTGGCGAATTGCAGGCTGTTCTGGGGGACGAGGTAGATGTAGAGCGCATAGACATGGTCGAGCAGTTGCGGCCATGTCATGGGCAGGTTGGCCTGCCGGTGACGTTCGGCCGTGCCGATCGCTGCCAGCACAAGGGTGAGCACAAGCAGAACCGACACCAGCGCCAGTCTCTGCCAGCGCACCGGAGACCAGGCGCGCTGCACGCACCAGCGGGCAAGTCGCGCGCGGCGGTTAGCTGTCTGCATGTTCGGCGACACCCTTTGTGGCATAACGGCCGATGGCGGCGGCCAATGCGGGTTCGATCCCCCTGTCCAGCGACATGTCGCCCGGCGCGAGGCCCGATACGGTATGGGGAGGCTGCGGGTCGATGCGGATCACCGGCACGCTGTGGGCAAACGCCATGGCCACCACATCGCCAGTCCCGCCGGGGCCGCGCGGGGCTTGGCCGTCCCACAGCGCGAGCAGCAGATCGGCCTGCGCCACCAGGGCCTCGCCCAGCGCGGCATAGCGCGTCGCCTCCGTATCGTCTGCCTGCGCGGGTGGCAGCCAGTCTTCGGGCAGCAGGACCATGGCCGCCTTGTCCGTCAGCTCGGCAATGGCATGAATGGCGGCAACGATCTCGGCATCAGCGAGAGGTTCGGTTCCGGGCGCTAGCTCGGCCATGCGCTGATGCAGCGCGGCGTGGGCAATGCGGCTGTAGTCGTCCAGGTCGAAAGGCAGAAAGGCATGAAGCTGCCAGCCATCGGCAAGAAGGGCCGCGCGCGCGGCAATCTGGTCTGCCCCCGGCGCAAGAGCGCTGATTAGGCGCAGCGTGGCCAAGGGTTCTCCCGTTTCAGCGCGGCTGGCGCACATGCGGGCGCGGACCTTATCCAGCAGGGCAGAGATACGGCTTTCCAGCGTGGCGTAATGGCTGTGGGCAATTGTCCGGTGCCCGGTGATCGCAACCGTAAAAGCCGCATTTTCGCCGGGGTGCGTGGGCAGCCGGGCGGGAGCCTGATCCTGTGCCACTACGGTGCCCTCAGGTTTTCGGGAAAATGCCCGATTCGCCAGCGCTTATGTTGCCAGCGTCAGTGCAGTGTGCATAGTCTGACCGTGGCTGAAGCAGGGGGACCATCGTGCCAGAGCTGAAATGGACAGTGATGGTTTCGAGCACCACGCGCGACCTTGTCAATTACCGGCAGGCCGTGAGCGAATTGCTGGCCGAGTTGCAGTTCGATGACGTATCCATGGAACAGGCACCGGCGCCGAACATGGATGAAATCGATATCTCCATGGCTCTCGTGGCAAAATGTGACATTTTCATCTGCCTTGTCGGCAAGCGTTATGGCACTTGCATACCTTGCTCCAGACGCAACCCGGATAACGTCTCGGTTGTCGAGTTGGAGCATCGCCGGGCAGTTGAGCTGGACAAGTCGCGGCATTACTTCCTGATCCAACGCGGTTTCGACCATGGCGAAGACGTGGATGAACTGCTCTTTGCGGAGCGACACGACGGCAGAAAGGCAAAGCTGGACACATTCCGCGCCAGCCTTGGCCGTGCTGTTATGCCGATCGCGAGCGTTGAAGAGCTGAAGAAAGAACTTCGCAAGACCCTCTTAAATCGGCGCGACGAGCTGAACAGGAGCGCCACCCCTTCGGCCGTCGGTGCGTTTGCCAGCGCCGGACTGCGCAGGGTTGCCACCGGGCTGGTTGCGCTGAATGCCCCCTATCCGATGAAGTCCAAATTGGTGGGGCGACAGCGTGAACTGGCGCTGCTCGATGCTTTCGCGCAAGACGCCGATCACAGCCTGCTGCTGATCCAGGCGATTGGCGGAATGGGCAAGAGCCGGATGTTGTGGCACTGGGCAGACCGGCACGCCCCCAACCTTGGCTGCGACTGGGCAGGCATCTTCTGGTACACCTTCGACGAGAAGGGCGCGACCCTGAAGAACCTGCTGGTCGAGGCGCTTTCCGAGATAACCGGCGCCAGCCAAGCCGATCTGGAACAAAAGCGGCTGGTTGAGCTGGGCAACCAGTTGTTCCGGATCATCGACAAGGAGCCGTTCCTGCTCATCCTCGACGGGATGGAGCGGCTGCTGGGGCAGTATGACACTCTTGGCAGGGAAACACAGGCAGAACGGGAAGCAGCGGGGAGGCCTGACCGTTCGGGCAGGCAGGGTGACGAATGCATTGACCCTGATGACGACGTCATTCTCCAGCGTCTTGCCCAATCGAGGAAGAGCAAGATTGTCGCATCCTCCCGGATCTTCCCGCGCGCCCTGACGCAAGGGTTCACCAAGCGCAGCCAGACACCGATCGACCGCGTCAGGCGACAGCCCCTGGATGGACTGGAACCGGAGGATGCGGCCCGATTGCTGCAACTGCTTGGAGTCCACGGCGATGTGAAGGCCATGGAGGATTACCTTGAGCGCAATTTCGAAGGATATCCGCTCGCGATTCAGGTGATTCCCGGCCTGATCGAGGATTTTCTTGAAAATGAGCCGCGCGGTATCGGTGAGGAGCCAGATCTCGATTTTGACCTGTGGGTGAAACACAAGGCTGGCGGCCAGCGGCCCGAACTTGTGTCTGGCGCCGTTTCCGAAAAGGTCGAGGCGTTGCTGCAGGTCGCCTTTGCGTCCCTAGAGGATGATGACGCCAGGCTTTTGGCAGCCATGGCCCTTTGCAACAGCGGCTATCAGCCCGAAATCTTGCAGGTGCTCAATCCGCATTGCCCGGCTGACCGGTGTGAGGACCCGGCCTGGCACGCTTCATCCGACGGAAAACAGGCTGCCGTAAAATTGCGGCAAATGCTCGACCGGCTGAGCAAACGCGGCCTTGTGCAGCGCGATCCGGAAACGGGAGCGCTGGCTATGCATCCGGCGATCCGCTCGGTGGTGTGCGAAGGCTCGCGCTTTGCCGAATGCAAGCATTGGGGGGCGCAGCGCGTGGCCGCCGCCTTTGACCGCTATGCCCGCAACCCGCGCCAGGAGCTCGCCAGCAAGGAAGATATTGGGCGGGCGATTGATTGCGTGGTGGCCTATGCCCTGATCGGACGGTTGGATCGCGCCATTGAGCTCTTTGTAGGCGGTCTGTCTTACGCCCTGCACCGGTCTGGGGCGCTGGATGCCAGCACCAAATTACTGCGGCTGTTCATGACCGACGATTTCAGCACGTTTCGCGATGATTTTTCCGCCCCCATCCGCGCATTCCTTCACAACGAGGCGGCTATTTTGCTTCACCGCAGCGGGGACAGCGAAGCGGCGCTCGACCGCTATCGGCGGGCGATTGCGATCAGTGCAGAGCAAGGCAATGTCAGGGGCACGGTGACCAATCTGCGCAACCTGACGGTCGATCTGATCGCAGCGCACAACTTTCGTGAGGCACAAGCGGCGGCTTCGCTGGGCTTTCGGGTCGCCGCGGAGAGCGGAATCGACGAATGCCTTGGCTGGGCGCTGGCGATTGAGGCCAACTTGCTGACCAGACGCGGAATGCTGGACGAGGCTCAGGCGAAGCTTGACAGCATACCGGCCATTGGCAAGGACTGGAACTTCGCGGAACAATTTCGGGCCGAATTGCAGTGGGAGCGCATCCGATGGCGCATAGCCAGCGATACGCTTGATCTGCCCAGTGCAGAAGCTGCGCTGGACGAGTTGCGAAGATCGGGTCTGACCGACTATATGAGCGATGGGCTCTGGATGGTCGGGGGATGGCTGCAGCGGCAGGGTGGCAGGCAAGGCCATGAAATGGCCGACGCGCTCTTGTCCGAAGCGGTCAAGCTGATGCGGCAGACCAGCCACACCAATGCACCCGCCGCCGAAGCGCAGCGGGCCATCTCGCTCATCGCTCTGGGGCGTGCCGAGGATGCCCGCCAGATTGCCGGGGCCGTCGAAGGGCGAGTTGCAAAATATCCCTCGATCCTCGCGCGGCTGTATTTCGATTTGGGCGATGCGGCAAAGGCACGCGAGTTCGCCTTGGCGGGCTATCGCCAGGCCTGGGCAGACGGGCCGCCCTATTGCCATGCCCGGCAACTGGCCGATTGCCGCGACCTGCTGGCCCGACTGGGCGAAGCTGAACCCAGGCTTCCCCCCTATGACCACTCGCGCGATGTGCCTCCACCCTATGCCGACGAGGTGGAAGGCCTGATTGGCCGGCTGAAAGTCGATCGCGCCAAGCGCGAAGACTTCCTCTCCACGGTTGGCACCCGCCTCGCCAAGGCTCGTGCAAGCGGCTGGCATTTGCCGCCACTTCTGCCGCAGGCATGGCAGGACGAGACGGGCGGGAATGCGCTGAACCTGCTGGCGCGGATATTCGGTTGGAAGGAGCCCTTCGATGTTCAGTCGAACTTCCCCAGGGAACGCCAGGTCGACCGCGTTCGCGCGGCACGGCTGGGCTGCTATTCGGATGCCATGCTGGTGGAAGTGCAGGGCTACACTGACGATGGCCGTCCGGGTCTTGCCTCGTTCCTCGTTCACGACAGGGGAATTGTCGCACTCAACGGAACATCCCCGCCGATCCACGATTACAACGCTGCCTCGCCGCCGGACTTCTCCACCGAAACCGCACGGCAGGATTACATCCAGCTGTTCATGAACCATGTGTGCGGAGAAGAAGGGCGCTTCCAACTGGTTGGGGACCGGCAGACACTGGCCCAGCGGCTGCGCAACAGCGCCCGGATCGAGGAGGTGGCGGACAGCCTGCAGCCTCTCACCCCGATCGGCGAGGAGCAGGACGATGTCGGCACGCACTTCCGCTATGTTGCCACGGTGCTGTATTCCGACGCATTGTTCCGGGCCGAGTTGCGGCTGTCGACATCGGGCATGATCGAGATGCTCGATGACGAAGCGCTTGCTGGCGATCTGGACGTGCGACGTGAAGACAGGGACGGGCTGCTGGTGATTGAACGCAAGCCGGCCAGCGATCAGGAAGCCTGATCCCTCCAGACCTTGGCGTGCAGGGGATCGGGCAGGGCTGCCCGCTCCTCGCTTTCGCGGCGGCGCCGTTGCTTCTCCTCCTCCTGCCGCCGCAGTTCCGCGATGAAGGGATCGCCTGCAGGCGGTGCCTCGCGCGGGACATCCGGGGCGCTAACAGGCGGCGTGGGTGGGGGCAGCAGGGTGACCCTTGGCTCCGGCTCAGGCATGATCGCCTGCTCCGGATCGTGATAGGGATTGGCATCGAAAAGGCCGGCAAAGGGCGGGTCGGTCAGATAATCCGGCTTCCTCGCCCGCATGGCCCGGTCCCCGGCGATCTGGAGCAGCATCTCGCTGTCATCAAGATCAAGAACGGCCTGCGCATCGCCAAAGCCGGTGAGCTGCGCCATCGCCCCTGCCGCCATCAGGTTGAGCGCGCCAAAGCACTGCACCACGCGGCAATTGTTGACCATTGTTTCCCAGTCATTGGGATACAGCCGCCGCAACTGGCTGACATCCTGCCACAGGCTCCAGCATTGCAGGCCATATCCGCGCAGCAGCGTTACCGCCTGGCGCAATTGCGGCAAGGTGCCCAACTGGGCCGCTTCGTCGAGGATGAAAAGCGTGGAGCGTGCCGGTTTGCCGCGCCGCCGGGTAATCAGCGAGATCAGCGCCATGACCCACAGCCGCAACAGACGGCCGTGGCTTTCCATCATGTGCGGCGGCAGAACAATGTAGATCGACAGCGGATCGCCGCGGGTAACTGCACCGAGATCGAAGGTGCTGGTTTCGATCGCTTTCTCGATCAGCGGGCCACGCAGGAAATCCACGCCATCCTGCGTCATCGACAGGATCGAGCCGAGCCCTTCGGTTGCGCTGGATTGAAGCACCGAGGCCGCCATCCGTGCTTCGGGATGCGGGCTGACAAGCATGTCGTTGGTGGCTTGGCGAAATTGCGGTTCCAGCCGCTGTTCGGCCATGACATCGGCCAGGAATCCACGCGCCTTCGCAAAGCTGCGTTCCCCGGTGCCGGGACGGCTTGCCAGATGCAGGAATATGCCGGTGAGCAGGTGCTGCGCACGCTGATACCAATACTGGTTTTCCGGATCCGCCTTCCCGTCGATCATCGCATCCGCGAACATGGTCGCCAGATCCACCGCACCAGCACTTTCCGCGTCGATCAGGTCGAGCGGATTGAACCCGCCTGCCTGTTCACCGGTGATGCCCATCGGATCGAGCACGACCACATGCTGGCCCATTTCACGCCGCCGCCGGGCGGTGACTGCCACGTTTTCGCCCTTGGGGTCGATCACGATCACCGGCCCTTCATGGCGCAGCAGGGCCGGGATGATGCAGCCTCGCCCCTTGCCGGTGCCGGTCGGGGCAATGGTGATGATGTGGCCCTCGCTCTCCAGCAGGATCGGGTCGAGCCAGCCCTTGTCAGGGGTGAGTTGCGGATTGCCGAAGCTGAAGCCAACCGGTTGGCGGCGATGTTCCTGCTCCAGCGACCAGCCGACCAGCAGGCCCGGTTCGGGCAGGTCTTCCGGCAGCCGCATGGCCACCGCGCGGTCGGTCGGCACGCCGGTCGGGTGGGCTGCAGGGGCGTTGGGAAAGGGCATCATGCGGCATCCTCATGCCTGGTGGGATCGGCTTCCGGTTCGGGCGAAACATTGCCGAGTTCGGCCAGATCGGGAGCGGCGATATGCAGCACCCCGTCGCGCCAGATGGGCACTGCACCGGGGATCACCCCGAACAGCGGCGCGTCGTCGATCATTTCAACCAGCACGGCCGCGTTGACGTCAAAGCGGGCGGCGAAGAACCGCGAGCCGTAGGCGATCGCGGCGTCCACATTCCAGCCTTGCCCGTCACGGGCAATTGCGAGTGGCTTGGCGATCTGCGCTGCGGCATGGGCGGCATGGGGATTGCTTGCACTGCGCCGCGTGGGAAAGCCCGTGCGCATCGGGTAAAATGCGCCTTCGCTTCCGTTGACCGAGGCGCAGAAGAGGCGGAACAATTGTTCTGCCTGTGCCGCCGTGTCGAGCCGCAGCGCACCTTCGGCATTGAGATCATGGAACGGCGTCGAGGCGCCTTCCAGAGGCAGGAAGCGGTTGGGTAGCCAGACAAAGGCGCCGGTTGCACGCCAGTTTTCGAACTGCCCGGCGAGGTCGTATTCCACCAGAATGCCCGCGCGCACACAGGCCAGCGGCAAGACCCTCACCGCCAGCACGCGCCCTTCGGCAAGCCCCCAGCGGTCGTTCAGCCGCGCCCCGGCAAAGCGGGTCATCAGTTGCAGGCCATCCTGTCCACGCAAGGTTCGCCACCTGCCCGGAACCAGTGGCAAGAAGCGCCAGTCATGCGGACGCACGGCTGCCGGCAGCAACCGGAGCCAACCGCGGCCCGACGCGGGCAGGGAATGTCCTTGAAACGATGCATCCACCACGACTGCCCCCCGCTTGTCGCAGGATGCTAGTTGATTTGTGTTGCGGAGTCTTGGGCCAATTCATGCGCCAAGCCATTGGTTTGGGGCGGCGCGCGCGGCCGCATCGGTTGCGGACCCGCATCAGCGCTTGTTGAAGGTCGCCCACTTGTCCGGTTCGGGCAGGTTCTCGCGGATATCGTCGGCCGGATTGGGATCGATCCCCGCGCCCTGCCGGTGCAGATGCGCCTTGGCAATCATGTTCGCGGTGATCGGCGCTGCGATAAACAGGAACAGCGTGATCAGCAATTCGTGTGCCGAAAAATGTCCCACGAACATGGGAAAGTAGATCATCGAGGCGATCAGGATCCCGCCTACACCCAGCGTGGTCGCCTTGGTCGGGCCGTGCAGCCGCGTCATCAGAGAGGGAAGGCGGACCAGACCCCACGACCCGACCAGCGCAAAAACGCCGCTCAGCACGATCATGAGCGAGATGACGATTTCGGCAAGCAGTTCCATCGCCACTTACTCCACAATATCGCCGCGCAGCAGGAACTTGGCATAGGCCACCGTGCCGACAAAACCCACCATCGCCAACAGCAGCGCCGCTTCGAAATAGAATGCGGTCCGCTCGTAAATGCCGAAAAGGACGATCAGCGCGATGGCGTTGATCAGCATGGTGTCGAGCGCCAGTATGCGGTCGCCGCGCGTGGGGCCGGCGAACAGCCGCCACACGGTGAGCAGGATTGCCAGCGAAATCATGGCAAAGCCGGCGATGATGGCGATGTCGATCATGCGAAAATCCTCATCAGGCGCGCTTCGTAACGCGATTTGATGCGCGCGACTTCTTCCTCGCGGCTTGCCACATCAAGCGCGTGGACCAGCAGCAGCCGGCCGTCGGTCGACACATCGGACGACACGGTGCCGGGCGTCAGGCTGATCGTGCCCGCCAGCACGGTGATCGCCTCAGGCTGCCGGACATCGAGCGGGATCACCAGCCAGCACGAGCGCAGATCGCGATTGCGCCGGAACAGGATCAGCCAGGCGACATGGAAGTTGGCGACGAAAATATCCCAGATCACCACCAGGACATAATCCACCATGGCCCAGCTCCATTTCAGTCGCGGTTTCCCGCTCCAGTAGGGGGAGGTGAACAGCGGCACCAGCAGGCCCACCACGCAGGCCATCACGATGGTGCCCGGCGAAATGGTGTTGGCCAGCAGCACCCAGACAATCGCCAGCATGGCGCTGAGGCCCGGATGCGGGAAAAGCCGTGCAATCATGGGCGGTCACTCCCTGGGGCGGGTTCCGGTTGCAGCACGGCGCCAATATATGCCTCGCGCGCAAAGAGCTGGTCCGCGGTCGCCTGGGCGAAGGAGGTGGCAGGGCCGGCAAGGGCGGCAAGCGCCACCAGCACGGCAAAGATGGCCCAGGCCGGAAACGTCGCCCCCGTGCCTGCGGTGAGCTGGCCCTGCGGCTCCCCCCCACTCTTCCAGAACAGCACGCTGCCCGCGCGGGCAAAGCCGATCATGGCGAGGAAAGTGGTGCCAAGGATGGCCAACCAGATCCAGAGCGCGGAACTGGCCTCAGCCGATGCCGACAGGATCATCAGCTTGCCGATAAAGCCCGCCAGCGGCGGCAGGCCGACGAGGGCGACCGCGGTGAGCATGAACAGCAGGGAAAGTTGCCCCATGCCGGCAAAGCGCGCGCCCGGTTCCAACCGGTCATCCAGCGCGCCGCGCGACCGGGCCACACAGTCCGCCACCAGAAACAGCATCGCGCTGGCAAAGGTGGAATGCGGCAGATAGTAGAGCGCCGCCGCGACCGAGGCAGGCGTGAACAGGGCCATCGCGGCGAGCAGCGTGCCGGTTGAACCGATCACGGCAAAGGCGGCCAAACCGCGCAGCCGCCGCGCCGCGACCAGCCCGACAAAGCCGATCGTCAGGCTAATCAGCGCTGCGGGCAGCATCCATCCGGCCGGCGCCCACGCCGCCGCGCCCGCATCCTCTCCAAACATCAGCGTGGTTGTGCGCAGGATCGAATAGACGCCGACCTTGGTCAGGATGGCGAACAGCGCCGCCACCGGCGCGGAGGTGCTGGAATAGGCGCGTGGCAGCCACAGGTGCAGCGGCAGCAGCGCGGCTTTCAGCGCGAAGACGGCGATCAGCACCTGCGCCCCGGTGCGCAGCAGCGCCTGATCCTCTGCCGGGGCATTGGCGATGCGCACCGCCATGTCGGCCATGTTGAGCGTGCCGGTCACGCCATACAGCAGTCCCACCGCCACCAGGAACACGGTCGATCCCACCAGATTGACGACGACATATTGCACGCCCGCCTGCAACCGTTCCGATCCCTGTCCGTGCAGCATCAGGCCGTAGGACGCGATCAGAAGGATTTCGAAGAACACGAACAGGTTGAACAAATCGCCCGTCAAGAATGCACCGCACAGGCCCAGCAACTGGAACTGGAACAGCGGGTGGAAATGCCAGCCGCGCCGATCCAGATCGGTCAGCACAGCGTGTAGCATGACCCCTGCGGCAAGGATGTTGGTGACCAGCACCATCAGCGCCGACAAGCGGTCGAGCACCAGCACGATACCGAACGGGGCCGCCCAATCGCCCACCGCATAGGTGCGGATCGCACCGTCCGCGGCAAGGGCGAACAGGGCCACGGCGATGCCCAGTTGCACCAGCATCGCGCCCAGCGACACATAGCGGCCCAACCGCGTCAGGCGCGCCGTGCGCAGCAGCAGAAAGGCGCCGATGACCGCCGGCAACAGAATGGGGGCAAGGATCAGGTTCATCACACCTCGTCCCCGGCATCGGGATGCTGTTCCCCGTCATTGGGCAGCCCATCGACGTGGTCGGTCCCGGTTTCGAGATAGGCGCGCAGCGCGAGCACGACCACCAGCGCCGTCATCCCGAATGCGATGACAATAGCGGTCAGCACCAGCGCCTGGGGTAACGGATCGGTATAGGTGGCCGTATCGGCAGACCAGATCGGCGGCTGATCGATCACCAGCCGACCCATCGAAAACAGGAAGGCGTTGATTGCATAGGACAGCATGGCAAGGCCCAGCACGACCGAAAAAGTGCGACCGCGCAGCGTGAGGTAGATGCCCGCAGCCGTCATCACGCCAATCGCGCTGGCGACTAGAAATTCGACGCTCATCGCTGTGCCTCCGCTTCGCGTGTGGGGTCGATGTCCATGGCCTCTTTTGGTGTCTCCAGCTTTTCGGCGCGCTGGGCAATGTTGGACAATTGGCCCAGCGCCAGCAGCACCGCGCCCACCACCGTCAGCGCCACGCCAATGTCGAACAGCAGCGCGGTTGCCAGCTCGACTTCGCCCACAACGGGGAAGTGGAAATAGCCGAACGCACTGGTGAGGAAGGGCGCGCCAAAGGCCAGCGATCCGAGGCCCGTGGCCGCCGCAATCAGCACGCCGAACGCGATCAGTGCGTGCCGTTCGGTGCGTCGCCGCTCCTCCGCCCATTCAAAGCCCGACGCCATGAACTGGATCAGCATGGCAATGGCAAACACAAGCCCCGCGATGAAGCCGCCGCCGGGCAGGTTGTGCCCGCGCAGGAAGATGTGCAGCGCCACCACGATGGCAATCGGCAGGATCAGGCGGCTGGCGACCACCAGCATCATCGGGTGCCGTTCGGGCGAGCGGACGATATCGGGTATCCACGCCAGCAGCCGCGCGCCCGACGCGCCGCGCGTGGCGGTTTGCAACAAGGCATAAATCGCCAGCGCCGCGATCCCCAGCACAATGATCTCGCCAAAGGTGTCGAACCCGCGGAAATCCACCAGCGTCACATTGACGACATTGGTGCCGCCGCCACCCGGCTTCGATTGCGCCCAGTGGAAAGCGGAAATGGGATCGTTGGGCGCGCGCGTCATCACGGCATAGGCCAGCCAGCCCACTCCGCCGCCCGCCCCGATCGCCAGCACGGCGTCGCGCACATGGCGCACGCTGGCGCTGCGCGGCAAAGTAATCTTGGGCAGCAGGTTGAGCGCCAGCAGCAGAAGCAGGATGGTCACCACTTCCACCGATATTTGCGTCAGTGCCAGATCGGGCGCTGACAGATAGATAAAGCCCAGCGACACGATCAGCCCGACGACGCTGATATAGATCAGCGCCAGGAAGCGCTTGTGTTCCGACACGACCACCGCGACCACACCGGCAATCAGCGCCAGCCATGCGATTACGGTAATGGGCGAGGCGGGCAGCGTCTCGCGCGTGCCCGCCGCGTAGCTGCCACCGCTCATCCCTTCGGCCCCCAGCGCCAGCGTAGCGAGGAAGAACACGAACAGCGTGCGTTGCAGCGACCCGTTATTGATACCATCGCTCAGCCAGCGGCAGCCTTGCACAAGGCCTGCGATGAAGCGTTCGAACAGGTCTTTTGCAACCGGCACGGGCAGGCGTTGCCAGATGCGTTCCGCCAATCCGAACCGCCACAGCACCAGCGCGCCGCCCGCCACGGCCAGCACGCTCATCAACAGGGCGGCGTTGAAGCCATGCCACAAGGCCAGCTTGTAAGCGGGCGGCTCCCCGCCGATCACCGCACCCGAAACCGCCTGCACCAGCGGCCCCGCCAGTGTCTGCGGAAACAGGCCGATCAGGACAACCAGCACGACCAGCGCAGCGGGCGGCCCCCACAGGCCAATTCCGGGATCGTGCGGGGTTTTGGGATAATCGGTGCGGCGCGGGCCGAAATAGACAGCGACGATGTAGCGAAACGAATAAGCCGCCGACAGCAGCGCGGCCAGCGTCACCAGCACCGGGACCAGCCAGGCGCTGCCCGCCCAGGCTGTGTGAGCGGCTTCTTCCAGCATCATTTCCTTCGACAGGAAGCCGTTGAGTGGCGGAATCCCCGCCATCGACAGCGCCGCGACAATGCCCAGCGTGGCCGCAATCGGCATGAGATGCAGCAATCCGCCCAGTTGCCGCGTGTCGCGTGTGCCGACTTCGTGATCGACGATACCTGCATTCATGAACAGGGCGGCCTTGAAAGTGGCATGGTTGAGGATGTGGAACACGCCCACGATCGCGGCCATAGGCGTGCCAAAGCCAAACAACATGGTCAGCAGCCCCAGATGGCTGACCGTGGAATAGGCAAGCAGCGCTTTCAGATCAGTCTTGAACAACGCGATCGCTGCGCCAACCAGCATGGTGACAAGGCCCGTGGTGGCAACAAGGTAGAACCACAGATCCGTGCCCGCCAGCACCGGCCACAGCCGGGCCAGCAGGAACACGCCCGCCTTCACCATGGTGGCGCTGTGCAGATAGGCGCTGACAGGGGTGGGCGCGGCCATGGCCTGCGGCAGCCAGAACTGGAACGGGAACTGCGCGGATTTGGTGAAGCAGCCGATCAGGATCAGCACCAGTGCCACCGGATACAGCGGCGAGGCCTGAATGACTTCGCCCGCGCCCAGGATCTCGGTCAACTCGTAAGATCCGGCGATATTGCCCAGCACCAGCATCCCCGCGATCAGCGCGAGGCCTCCGCCGCCGGTCACCGCCAGCGCCATCCGCGCGCCCTGCCGCCCTTCGGCCAGATGCCGCCAGAACCCGATCAGCAGGAAGGAGGACAGGCTGGTCAATTCCCAGAATACCAGCAGCAGCAGGATATTGTCCGACATCACGATGCCCAGCATCGCGCCCTGGAACAGCATCAGGAAACTGAGGAACCGCGCCGAGGAATCGGCCGCCGAGAGGTAGAAAGCGGCGTAAATGATGATCAGCAGCCCGATGCCCAGGATCAGCCCGGCAAACATCAGCCCCAGCGGATCGAGGAAATAGCTGACATTCAGCCCAATGGCCGGAACCCATTCGATGCGGGCGGAAATATCCTGCCCGGCCAGAACGGCGGGCGCCTTTGCCAGCACCAGCAGCAACGCGGCAAGGCTGAAGCTGCCGGCAAGGGCGGCGTGCGCCATGCGCGGCGCGCGCGCGGCCAGCGCAACCCCCAGCGATCCCAGAAACGGGAGCAGCGAAATCAGGATCAGGTCCAAAGGTAAGTTCCCCCAGGCAGGCTGCAGCGCTGCAACCGGGCATAATCGCGCACGCGCCATGGTCGATCAGCCAAGGCTGAATGCGCCATTCTGACAAATGGTTCCCGGATTTCAAATCCGTGCGTGGGCAAGGCTGCATATGGGTAACAGGGTCGAGGCGACATGGTGTCCTGGCTCTGTTTCGGATTGTTCGGGCGTTGGTTCTGCCTGAATGATCGGGGCATTTGTGTCAAAGGGAATACGGCCGATTTAGGCTTCCCGGCCTAGGCTGGGAAGCCGCAGGAGGTGTATCCGCGAGGCTGCGCCGTCGGGTACGGAGGGGCGGCTTTCGGGTGATCGGCGCCCGTGGACGGGGTTGCCAGAAATTGCCTTGTGCTGCATCGCAGCAAGGCGGGCTTCGGCCATTCAGCCCTCGATACGATTTATGCGGAATATGCCCAAGCCATGATCCGGAGCCTGTGCCAGCCTCTTCCCCTTCTGACTTTCGCGGGTGCCGCGGCCATGATGCCGCTGCCTGCCGCGGCGCAAGGTGTTGATGCCAATGCCATTGCCGATGCCAGCGATGCCTTTGGCCAATCAGTGGGCAATGAACGCATCGGCATATATTCCGCCTTCGAAGTGCGCGGCTTTTCCCCCGTGGATGCGGGCAATACGCGAATCGAGGGGCTGTATTTCGCGCCTATCGAAGCGCCGCCAAGCCGCTTGATTCTCGGCAACCGGGTGCGCGTGGGGTTGACGGCGCAGGGCTATCCCTTCCCCGCGCCCACGGGGATCGTCGATTACGATCTGACTGCGGCCGAACCGGGCGAACTGGTCACGCTGTCGCTGGAGCGGGCGCAATACGGGTCGCTGGTTGGCAATCTGGATGCGCGCCTGGCGCTGGGCGATGATGTCACCGGCTATGCCGGCGGCGCGATCCGGCGGCAGAACCGGCACGAAGGCGGCACATTCAAATCGCATATCCTGACAGGCGGGCTGACCTGGCGACCTTATGAGGGCGCGGCGCTGACCGGCTTCTGGGGCTATACCCGCCTGTATGACGACGAGGCCGCGCCGACCGTGTTCCTGGGCGGCGATTACCTCCCCCCGCGCATCACCCGGCGCCAGACGATCGGGCAGGAATGGTCGAAACGCGACAGCAACCAGTCCGTGGGCGGGCTGGTGGCGCGACTGCCGCAGGGCGACTGGCTGTTCGAAGCAGGGCTTTTCCGGGCAGAGCGGCAAGTGGATTTCAACTTCACCGATATCTTCACCGCCACGCAGCCTGATGGCACCACGCCCGACCGGGTGATGGTGATCGATGCCGACAATCACGACCGGCTGAGTTCGGGCGAACTGCGTGCTGCGCGCATCTTCGGCACAGCCAGTCTTGCCCACCGGCTGACCGTCAGCCTGCGCGGCAAGCGCGGCAACCGCGTGTTCGGCGGGGCGCAGCGCGTGTCGCTGGGGCCCAGCACGCTGCAATTTCAGGATCTGAAGCCGCAGCCGGTGTTTGCCTTTGGTCCTGACGATGCGGACCGCACATCGCAGACCACATTTGGCGTCGGCTATTCGGTAACGCGCCCCGGCCTGTTCGCGGTGGATATGGCGCTGTCGGCCTCGCGCTACCGCAAGACGATTGATCTCGCATCGGCGGCGGCCCCTGCCACCATGCAGGACGAGCCGGTAACGGGCAGCCTGACCGCAAATGTGACGCCGCTTGCCGGGCTGACCCTTTATGGCGGATATGTGCGCGGGTTCGAGGAGATCCCGGCCGCTCCCGCCAATGCCAGCAATCGGGGCGAGGCGCCGCCCGCCATCCGCACCAACCAGGCCGATTTCGGCCTCCGTTACGCCGTTCTGCCGGGGATGACGCTGGTGGCGGGGGTGTTCACGATCACCAAACCCTATTTCAATGTCGATGACGCGCTGCTCTATCGCGAGCTGGGATCGCTTCGAAACAGAGGGGCGGAGTTTTCGCTGTCAGGTCATCCACTGCCGGGCCTTTCGGTGGTGGCGGGCACGGTGCTGCTCGACGCGTCGGTCAGCGGGGAGCTGGTGGAGGATGGCACGATCGGCCCGCGCCCGATTGGCAGCATCAGGCGGCGCAGCAGCCTCAATATCGACTGGCGGCCCGAAGGGGGCAACAGCCCGCTGTCATTCGATTTGAGTGTCGAAAGCCTTTCGGGCCGGATTGCCAATGCGCGCAACACGCTGATGGTGCCGCCATCGGCTACGGTCGATGTCGGGATGCGCTACCGCTTTGCGCTCGCCCAATCGCGTGCGCTGCTGCGGGTGCAGGTGGCCAATCTGTTCGACAATTACAGCTGGCGCGTATCGGGCAATGGGTCGCTGCTCTACACCCACAACCGTCGCGTTCTGGCCGAATTGCGGCTGGATCTGTAAGCGCAGGCCGCATTGCCTGTTGCTTTTGATAACCATTCGCAATAATTCGCTTGCAAACCGGCCTCGGCCCTGCTTTTGAGGGTGCGAAGGGCGACTCCCGTCGGCCGGATGGTCGGCATGGCGGGCTGGCGTTTGCAAGGAGAAGACGAGATGGCGCGTTTCGGGATGATGGGGGTTATGCTGGCGGGCCTGGCTGCGCTGGCGGGGTGTTCGGACACGGGTGAGCAGGCAGCGCAGGAAGGCGGCGTGGTCAATCTGTACACTGCGCGCCATTACGACAGCGACCAGGCCCTGTATGACCGGTTCAAGCAGGAGACGGGCATTACCGTCAATGTGATCGAGGGCAGTCCGGATGAACTGGTCGCCCGCATGACCAGCGAAGGCGCCAACAGCCCGGCCGACCTGTTCGTGGCCGCCGATGCCGGCGCGCTGTGGCGCGCGCAGCAGGCAGGGCTTTTCCAGCCGGTTTCGTCCGAAACGCTGAACAGCCGCATCCCCGCCAATCTGCGCGAGCCGAGCGGCCTGTGGTACGGTTTCGTGCGCCGCGCCCGCGTGGTGGCCTATGATCCGGCCAAGGTGCAGCCGGACGAGATCGACGATTACGCCGACCTCGCCAGCCCGCGGTTCCGCGGCAAGCTGTGCGTGCGTTCGTCCGACAGCGTCTATAACCTCTCGCTGGTGGGCGCGCTGATCGAAGCGTGGGGCGAAGAACGCGCGGGCGAATGGGTGCGCGGCGTTGTCGCCAACATGGCCCGCCCGCCCGAAGGCGGCGACCGCGACCAGATCCGTGCGGTGGCGGCGGGCGTGTGCGAAGTCGCGCTGACCAACAGCTATTACTACATCCGCATGGCCAGCGGCGATGACGCGGCCGACCGCGAAGTGACGCAGAAGGTCAAGCTCGGCTTCCCCAGCCTCAACGGCGAGGGCGCCCATGTGAACATTTCGGGCGGCGGCGTGGCGGCCCATGCCCCCAACCGCGACAACGCGATCCGTTTCCTCGAATTCCTGGCATCGCCCGAATCGCAAACGCATATTGCGGCGAACAATAACGAGTTCCCGGCATCGCCCGATGTGCCGGCGCCCGCCCCGGTTGATGCCTATGCGAACTTCACCGCCAATCCGATGTCGGTGGCAGCCTTTGCGGCACGGCAGCCGCAGGCGCAATCGCTGATGAGCGCGGGCGGCTGGCGCTGATCGCTTCACCTGCTCTTGTTCCCACGCAAGGCCTGAGGCTGCCATCCCCCCTGGCGGGGATGGCAGCCCTTGCCGCGTTCATTGTCCTGCTGCCGCTGGCTGGCGTGGTGCTGGCCGCATTGGGCGGCAGCGGCACGGCGGATATCGCCGCGCGCGATCTGGCGCGCTACGCGCTGACATCGGCATGGCTGGCATTGCTGGTGGGATGCGCCACGGCCGTCATCGGCACACTGGCCGCGTGGCTGGTGGCGATGCACCGCTTTCCGGGCCGGAGCTTCTTCGCCTGGGCGCTGGCTTTGCCGCTCGCCGTGCCCGCCTTTGCGATGGCCTATTCCTATGCCGACCTGCTCGACGTGGCCGGCCCTTTGCGCATCTTCATGCGGGCGGAACTGGGCTTTGACATGCCCTTCAGCACGATCCGCAGTGTTGGCGGGGCGGCGTTCATCCTGACGCTGGCGTTCTATCCCTATGTCTTTCTGGCGATGCGCGCGGCGTTTCTGAACCAATCCGCCGCCGCGCTGGAAGCCGCCGCGATGCTGGGGTGCAATGGTTGGCAGGCGCTGCGGCGCGTGGCGCTGCCGATGGCGCGGCCGGCTTTGGCGGCAGGGGTGGCGCTGGCGATGATGGAGGTGCTGGCCGATTTCGGCGCGGTGCGCTTCCTGTCCGTGCAGACACTGACCACGGGGATTGTCCGTGCATGGACCGTTTACGGATCGACTGTCAGCGCGGCGCGCTTTGCCCTGCCGCTGCTGGCGGCGGCGGCGCTGCTGCTGTGGCTGGAGCGTTCGGCGCGCAAGGGACGCAGCCATGATGGCGCTCGCGCGCGCTGGCGCGAGATCGAACCCCAAGCACTCACCGGCTGGCGGGGTTGGAGCGCCAGCCTGTTCTGCGCCGTTCTGCTCACCGCCGGCCTCTTGCTGCCGGTGGGCTGGCTGGCGTCGAACATGCTGGGCCTGTCGCCCGATTGGGCGCGGCTGCTGCAGGCGCTGCGCCACAGCCTGTTGCTGGCAGGCAGCGGCGCGGCGCTGACGGTGCTGCTGGCGACATTGCTGGCGCTGGGCACGCGCCGCTTGCCAGTGGCCGCCCGGCTGGCGAGCCTTGGCTATGCCACGCCCGGCGCGGTGATGGCCATCGGCCTGCTGGCGCCGGCGGGCCTTGTCTGGTCGATGGTGCAGGGATCGGGCGTTGCGATTGCCATTGCCCTGCTGCTGCTCGCCTATGCCGCGCGGCTGATGGCCGCCGCGCTGGAGCCGATCGATGCGGGGCTGGCGCGCGTCTCGCCGTCGATGATGCAGGCCGCGCGCACGCTGGGCCGGACCGAGATGCAGGCAGCGGTGGCGGTGGACTTGCCGATCGTGCGCGGCACGCTGCTTACCGCCGGGCTGATCGTCTTTGTCGACATCCTGAAGGAACTGCCCGCCACGTTGATCCTGCGGCCGTTCAATTTCGATACGCTGGCGGTGCTGGCGCACCAATATGCCAGCGACGAGCGCCTGCCGCAGGCGGGGCCGCCCTCGCTGATGATCCTTGCCGTTTCACTGCCCACGGTCATCTGGCTGACGCGGCGAATTGCGCAGGCGCGCCCTGGCCACTAGAGCGCGCGGACATGGACGATCAACCTATCCTGTCTCTGCGCGGCGTTACGCGTCGTTATGGCCCGCGCGCGGTTGTGCAACAGGCCAGCCTTGATCTGGCAGAGGGCCGGATCGCCTGCCTGCTTGGCCCGTCGGGCTGCGGCAAGAGCACGATCCTGCGACTGATTGCCGGGCTGGAGCCGGTGGACGAAGGCGAGATCCGTGTCCATGGCGAGACGGTGGCAGAACCCGGCGCCAGCGTCCCGCCCGAACAGCGCGGCATCGGTCTGGTGTTTCAGGACAATGCGCTGTTCCCGCATCTGTCGGTGCGTGACAATGTGGCCTTCGGTATCCGCAACCAGCCCGCAGCGGTGCGGCGGCAGATGGTCGAGGCATTGCTGGCCCGTTTTCAGGTGGGGCATCTGGCGGGCAAGTTTCCGCACACGCTTTCGGGCGGAGAGCAACAGCGCGTGGCTATTGCGCGGGCGCTGGCGCGCGAGCCTTTCCTGCTGCTGCTGGACGAGCCATTCTCCAGCCTTGACGGGCATCTGCGCACGCAGGTGCGCCAGTCGCTGGTCGCTGATCTGCGCAGCGTGGGCACAAGCGTGCTGATCGTTACGCATGATCCGGACGAAGCAATGCTGATTGCGGACCAGCTGATCCTGATGGCCGAGGGCCGGATTCTGCAAAGCGGGCTGCCGGGCGATTGCTATGACAACCCCGTATCGCTGGTTGCTGCCCGGCTGCTGGGCGATGCCATGGGCATTGATGTGGCGGTGGCTGACGGCGCGGCGCAAACGCCGTTCGGCACGGTGCCGGCGCCCGGTCTGCCCGATGGCGTGGCGCAATTGGTGCTGCGGCCAGACGATCTGCTGGCGGTCGTCAACTCGATCCATCCCGGCCTTGATGGACAGGTTACCGCGTTGCGGCGGGTGGGCGCAGCGCGGACGGCCATCGTCGCGTGCGATCTGGGAGAAATTGCGGTTCCCTTGCCCGGCGCGCCGCTTCCGCAAGGGCAGGCGGTGCGCCTGCATCTGCGATCAGGGGCAGGGCGGATCGTTCCGCTGCCGTAACGAACGGCAAGGCCCCTCCCGCAGATGTGCGGCAAGGGGCCCCGGAAGTTTAAGTGTTCTGCGATCAGAAGCTGAATGTGACGCCCGCGCTGATCACCCACGGGTCGAGCTTGTGACGGCTTTGCAGCGCCACCGCATTGCCCGCGCGGAACGTGGCGGTGGTGTCCACGAAATAGCGCTTGGCATCGACGCTCAGGCCAAGGCCGCCATCGTTCAGCGGCACATCGAAGCCGGCCTGCAGCGCAAAGCCCAGATCATCGGACAGGTTCACATCGGTTGCTCCCAAGGTGGCGGCGGTGGCGCCCACGCCTTCGGAGAAGATGAAGAAGTGCGTCGGGCCTGCGCCGACATAGGGCTTGAACCCGCCGCCCAGATCCATGTGCAGCTTGGCGGTGACGGTTGCAGGCAGGATGATCGCATTCTCGATCAGCTGCGCGCCGTTCAGGCCGCCGGTGCCGCGCACATCGTGCGGGGTGATGCAGCAGATCGTTTCGATCGAGAAATTGGGCGACGGGAAATATTCCACCGCCACGGTGGGCACCACGCTGTCGGTCGCGCGGGTCTGTGACAGCGCGGGCAGGCCGATATTGTCGGTAATCACGCGGGTGATCTTGCCATCGGGCAGCACGGCGGTGCCCATGGCCTTGATCTGGATGGTGCCTGCATCCTGCGCCTGTGCCGGAGCAGAAAGCGCCAGCGAAGCGAGGGCGAGCGGAAGGGCAGCGCCGCCAAGGGCGCGGAAACGAAATGCAGTCATCTGGGGGAACTCCTTGGACTTGACCTCCCGCCATGCCCAGCTTTTCCGGAGGGAAGAGGAAGGCATGGCGGGCGGCGTAGTGGCCGACTGACCGGATCCTGGGGAGGGGGTGGTGGGGGGAGGGGCCCAGTCAGCCGCGCCGAGGCTGTCTGTGGGGGTGATTACCCCGAATAGGGCAGCGAGGAATGGTGCAGCACGATGCGCAGTTTGCCCTCGCCATCGCGGACATAGCCCCACGTCTTGTCCACCACGGTTTCATTGCCCTGTGCGTCGAAGATGTGCACATTGCCCATCGAAATCGCGGTATTGCCCGTGATCACAATGCTGGCATTGTTGATGCGGAAATTGCGCCAGCCCTTCAGCGCGAAGCCCGTGTCAGGATAGGCCGGATTGCCGCCGACGAAATAGGCCAGCGCCCCATCGCGGGTGGTGCGGAAGGTCTGCGGCGCGACGGTCAGCGTCGGCTTGAACAGCACCGGACCCATATTGTAGGCATAGGCGCTGTCGAGCACCTGCTCGGCAAGGCGGGTGGCGGCGGCATGGCCGTTGGTGTCATATTCGGTGGCGATGGCGACCAGCGCCTGACCCCAGGCCTGCTGCGCGGCTTCCACTTCGGCCACGGTGATCGGCGCGTAGGCAGCGGTGTGGTGCGCGCTCTGGGCAAAGGCGGGGGCGCCAACGGTCAGGCTGCCGCCCATCAGGGCAACGGCGGCAAGGGCGGAACGGAAACGGCGAGACGACATTGCAATCCCTTTCGTGATCGAAACTCACATCCCCCGGCATATGGCTGGGGAACGGCAGGGTGTGTTCTGCCCTGCCTGTGTCGTTAAACTATGGTCGCCGCTTGCCGCTTCCCATCCGCCGCGTGGCGCGCTGACGGGCCTAGGCTGGATGGCCTATGCGCTTTGCGCCGGACGGGTTAGATTGCGTGCATGGCCCCTCCCGCCAAACCTCTTGCCGCCCGACAGGCCCTTGCTTCCGCTGCCGCATCCTCCGGCGCTGGAGCGGTGCCCGCCTTGCTGCCCGGCCAGATCGAGACCGTGGCCGAATTGCGCGACCTCTACCGCGCGGCAGAGGCGCGGGCGGCACGGCTGCGCCTGTTGTCCGAAACGGGGCGCGAACTGGCCCAAATCGGCGCGGATAGCGGCGTCGATGCCAGGGAGGAGGCGTTTCAGGCTGCGCTGGACACGAGCGCGCGGCGACTGGCGCACTTTCTGGGCTGGGGGAGCGGGAAGATCATTCTGAGGCCGGAAGGGGAGATCGGCGATTCCCGCATTCCTATCCCCGCGCCGGGGGCAGACGGAGCGCCGATCGCCTGGCTCGTCATTCCCGGCTTCACCTCGCCCGACACGATCCGCGACGCCGAAGACCGGGAAGCGGTGCAGATGCTGCTGCAGATGTTCGGCGCTGCGATTGACCGCAGCCGCCGCGAGGCGGAGCGGTCGCAATTGCTGGAGCAGTTGCAGGAACGCGAAAGGCGCCTGGAATATCTGGTGGGCCGCCTCTTCTTTGCGCAGGAGGAGGAGCGCCGCCGTGTTTCGCGCGAATTGCATGACGGGGTGGCGCAGAAGGCGACCGCGCTGTTCCGGATGCTGGAGGGCGATGCGGCGGTGCCCGGCAGGCTGGCCGGGATTGCCCGCGAACTGGTGAGCGAGCTGCGCGAGGTCATCGGCGGTCTGCGCCCGACCATCCTTGACGATCTGGGCCTCCCCGCCGCTCTGCGCGCATTGGCCGAAGGGCTGAAAAGCGAAGGCTTCGCCGTGGAGCAGGACATAGCAGAGGGCGCGCCGCGTTGGCCCCCCAATCTGGAAACCGCCTTTTTCCGCGTGGCGCAGGAAGCCATGTCGAACATCCGCAAGCATGCCGGCGGCCCGTGCCGGGTCAAAATCGCGCTGATGGCAGGGGAACAGAATGCCGAATGGCGATTGCTGGTGCGCGATCACGGCACCGGCGGACAGGGCGGTGAAGTCGGCACCTCCGGGCTCAACCCGGCCGACTTCGCTGCCACGCTTTCGGCAAGTCCGGGCGAGCATATCGGCATCGAGGTAATGCGCGAGCGGATGGCAGCCATCGGGGGCAGTCTGTCCTGGCGCTTTGTTCCCGGCGGCGGGGTGGAGGTGCTGGCGACGCTCGCCCGTCACCGGCTGTCCATTCTTCCCGAAGCGCACATGCCTCAGAAAAACGCATCAGGAGGAACCGCATGATGACCGTATCCGCGTTGAAAGAGGGCGGGGCTGCCACTCTGCCGCGCATCCTCATCGTGGACGATCACCCGCTGGCGCGCGAGGGCCTTCGCGCGGTGTTGAGCGCGGGCGGGTTTGACGTCGTCGCTGATGTGGGAACGGGCGAGGAAGCGGTGGAACTGGCCGAACGGCTGGTGCCCGATGTGGTGCTGATGGATGTGCGGCTGGGTGCTGGGATCGACGGGCTGGAAGCCACGCGGCGCATCACCGCGCTGGGCCTGCCGGTGCGTGTGCTGATGCTGACACTGCACGACATGCCCGGTTATGTGCGCGAGGCGCTGGTGGCCGGGGCATCGGGCTATGTGCTGAAGGATACCGGCATTGCCGAATTGCGCACCGCGGTGCAGCAGGTGCTGGCGGGGCAAGGAGCCATCCCGCTCGACCTCATCGCTTCGGCCATGGATGGCGGCGCCGAGGAGGGGGCCGATACCGCCCGGAACCGCCGGCAAGCAGAGGCGCTGGGCAGCCTTACCCAGCGCGAACGCGAGGTGCTTGATCTTGTGGCGCTGGGGCAGACGAACAAGGAAATCGCCCGCAGCCTGGCGATCAGCCCCGCTACGGTCAAGGCCCATGTCGAGAGGATTATTTCCAAGCTGGGGGTGAGCGACCGGACACAGGCCGCCGTTGTCGCCACCCGCAGCGGATATGCGGAGTGACCCGTTTGTCCGCCAGTCCTGCACGGATCATGCGTTTGTGGGCGAACCAGCCGCTGGCCTGGAAAGGGCTGGTGGTGGTGGCGCTTCCGCTGGCGGTGCTGATCGGCGCGCTGGGATCGCTCTATATCTCCAGCAGGGTGGAGGCGCAGGCCGAAAGCGATGTCCGCCGCGCCTTCGCCATCCAGCGCGACACTTACCGCGTCCACGCCTTGCTGGCCGAAGCGGCGGCAGGCGTGCGCGGCTATTTGCTGACGCGTGAGGAACGCTTTCTGGAGCCATACCGTAAGGCGGAGGCGGATCTGCCCGCCACCATGGCGCGGCTTGATGCCGACATTCGCGATGCCGAGGTGCGTGCGCGGTTCGAGCGGGTGCAGGCGCGCACCGCGCAAAAGCGCGAGGGGTTGGCGACGCTGGTGGCGCTGGCCGACAGCCCCGGCAATGCGGCAGAGCGCGACGCGCGGATCGCGGCGGCGCTGGCGGCGAACAAGGTGGTGCTCGATTCCATGCGCGCGGAAATCGACAATATCCAGCGGCGCGAGGCGGTGCTGCTCGACCAGCGGCGGGCACGGGTGGAAAGCGTGCAGCGCAACTTTCTCATCCTCACCGTGATCAGCGCTCTGGTGGGGCTGCTGGGCAGTCTTGCCGCAGTCTATCTGTTTTCTACCGGCATCGTCCGGCGCGTCCGCTTGCTGGAAGGCAATGCCGAACGGCTGGCGCGCGGCGAGGAGCTGGGGCCGTTTCCCGAAGATGCGGACGAGATCGGCCGGCTGGCGCGCCGACTCTCTCTCGCCAGCCAGTTGCTGCGCGCGCGCGAACGCGATCTGCGCGAGAGCGAGGAACGGTTTCGCCTGGTGGTCGAAGGGGTGCAGGATTACGGCATCTTCGCGCTCGATCCCGATGGGGTGGTGGCCAGCTGGAATCTGGGTGCGCAGCGAATCAAGGGTTGGCAGGCACAGGAAATCCTCGGCCACCATTTCAGCCGCTTCTATCCACCCGAAACGCGCGACTACCTGCCTGCGAGGATGCTCGACATGGCGCGGCAGGGCGGAACGGCAGAGGACGAAGGCTGGCGGCTGCGCAAGGATGGCAGCCGCTTCTGGGCGAATGTGGTGATCACCGCATTGTATGACGAAGGGGGGCAGTTGCGCGGTTTTGCCAAGGTAACGCGCGACATTACCGAACGCCGCCGGACAGAGGAGGCGCTGCGGCAGGCGCGCGAGGAAGCGATTGCGGCCAATCTGGCAAAAAGCGAATTCCTGTCGCGCACCAGCCACGAATTGCGCACGCCGCTGAGCGCGATTCTGGGCTTTGGGCAATTGCTGGAACTGGACGAAGAGGAGTTTGATAGCCGCCACCGCGCCGCGATCGGGCAGATCACCAAGGCAGGCCGGCATCTGCTGTCGCTTATCAACGACTTGCTCGACATTTCCAGTATCGAGGCGGGCGGATCGGAGCTGGAGCTGGAGCGCGTGGACATGGGCGAAATGCTGGCCGAAATGCACGCGCTGGCCTTGCCCATCGTGGCCGAAGCGGGGCTCGATTTCCGGCTGGAGCCCGATCCCGGCCCGCTCGCCGCCACCGCCGACCGGCGTCGTTTGACACAGGTGATTCTCAATCTGGTTTCCAACGCTGCGAAATATAACCGCGATGGCACATTTGTCCGGCTCGGCTGCCATGTCCAGGATGACCAGGCGGTGGTGGAGGTGGAGGATGACGGCCCCGGCATCGCCGCTGCCGATGTCCCCCGCTTGTTCACCCCGTTCGACCGGCTGGGACAGCAAAGCCGGATGCGTGTGGATGGATCGGGGCTGGGGCTTGCCCTGTCGCGCCGGCTGGTGGAGGCGATGGGCGGGCAGATCGCCTATGCGCCGGGTCGCAAGGGCGCCTTGTTCCGCTTCACCTTGCCGCTCGCCGCGCGTTCGGCAGGCGAGGCAGCGGACAGGCGGCCGCGCAGGAGGACACAGAAGGCCGCAACTGCAAAGGGCAACAATCCGGCGGAGACTGACGCGAAATGATGGCGCAACCCGTTCAGCGCGCGGAACTGCTCGCGCGGCGTATTCTGGCGATCGACGACGAAGAGGCCAATGTCCTCCTGCTCGCCAGCCTGCTTGAACGCGAGGGATATGGCGATGTGCACTATCTGACCGATCCGGTGCGGGCGGTGGAAACCTTCCTGACGTTGCAGCCGGATATTGTGCTGCTCGACCTCATGATGCCGGGGGTGGATGGGTTCCAGCTGCTGGAAGCCTTTGCCCGCCATGCGCGCGAGGACGAGTTCCGCCCGATCCTGGTGCTGACCGCCGACACTACCTTGCAGGCCCGTCGCCGCGCGTTGGCGCTGGGGGCAAAGGATTTCGTGGTCAAGCCGTTCGACATTATCGAGATAAGCCTGCGCATCGCCAATCTGCTGGAAACGCGCATCCTTTACGAGCGGCTGCGCCAGAACGCTCTCCAGCAACCGCCTGCCAATCAGGTCTGAGGCGGCGTCAGATCGGCCAAGCGCCCGCAGGCAGGAAGCGTCCGTTCGCCTGAGCTCAGCCAGCTTTCCAGCGCGTCCAGATCAAGCCCGGCATCAGCCACGGTGCGGTGGCGGCTGAGGCTGGCGAAGCCATCTCCGCCGCTGGCAAGAAAATTGTTCACCACTACGCGGTAGCGCGCCTGCAGATCGAGCGGACGCCCGTCCACTTCCACGCCAGTCACACGCTGCCCCGCCGGATGGCTGCGGTCAAACCGGATGCGCAGATTGGCCGACGGCGCGAGCAGGCCGAAACAGGGCCGCGCCACGCCTTCGCCGCAAAACTGTTCTTCCAGCATATGCAGAACGTCCGCGCCCGTCATCTCCAGCACCTGCAGCGTGTTGCCGAAGGGCTGCATGGCGAAAATCTGGCCATAGGTGATCGCGGGATCGTAACCGGCGGGAAAGCGGGTGCGCACCCCGCTGATATTCATGAAAGCCATGTCCGCGTGCCCGCCGGTTGCCTGCCGGGCGGCGTGCAGCTGGGCATCGGCGACCAGATTGGCTTCCGCCGGGTCAATGCAGGCTTCGCCGTCGCTACCGGTGGCCGAGGGCGCCAGCGTGCCCACCACACGCGCCGCCACCGGCGCGGCCGCGGCGGCATAGCGTGCCACCAGCGCACCGATTGCCGCATCCTCGCCCGCCGCGCCGTTCACCGGCACATTGCGCGCGGCGGCAATGCGGACTGCGCGCGTTTCGGGATCAAAGGCGAGGCGGATATCGGTGACAAAGCTGCCGTAGCGGCCTGCACTCGTCAGCAGGCGCGGCGGGGCGTTCTCGCGGGGCAGCTGGCAGATATAGGATTGGTGCGTGTGGCCCGATACGACAAGCCCGATTTCGGGAATCAGCCGTTCGATGATCGGCACGACCGGACCGGAAAGGTTGGGGCAGGCGGAGATGTTCTGCGTGGGATCCACGCGGCCGCCTTCATGGATCAGCAGCACAACCGTATCGGCACCCTGATCAAGCAGCTGCCGCGCCAATCGGTTGGCTGTCTCTGCCTCGTCCAGAAAGGTGTAGCCGGCCGTTTGCGAAGGGGCGACAAGCGTGGCCGTGGCGCGCAAGGTCAGGCCGACAAAGCCGATCCGCGCAGGGCCGACATCGCGGATCAACCCACCGGGGAACAGCGTCTGCCCGGTATCGTCCACCGTATTCCCCGCCAGATAGGTGAAAGCTGCGCCGCCATAATGTTCCAGCGCGCACGGGGTGCGCAGCGTGTTTGTCTCGCACCCGCCGTTCTGGATCCGGCGCAATTCGGGGATGCCGCGGTCGAATTCGTGATTGCCCACCGCAGCCACGTCCAGCTGCATCAGATTGAGCGAGGCGATGGCAGGTTCATCCAGGAAATTGGCCGACACAAAGGGCGTTCCGCCGATCAGGTCGCCGGCTGCCACCGAAACGCTGTGCGCTTGCCCTGCGCGCAGCGCCGCCATTGTAGCCCCAAGCCGTGCCGCGCCGCCCAGCACCTCGCGCACCATTGCGCCATCGGCATTGTAGGCGGTGGTGCCGCTGGGCACTTCCAGATTGCCGTGAAAGTCGTTGATCGCCAGCACCTGCAATTCCACCGGCAAGGCCGATGGGGCAACCATTTGCAAAGCGGGCGTGCCCGCGCAGGCAACCAGCGCCAGCGCCGATGCGGCTGACAGAACGAATGCGGCAGAACGGCTCATCATCGCAAATCTCGCATAATTGCGACCAAAGGAAAGGGCCGCAGCGCCCGTGCGGAACTGCGGCCCTTTTTCATTGCAAACTTTCAGTCCTTAGAAGCTGTAGCTTACCCCAACCTTGACCCGCCAGACCGAGGAGGAGAGGTTGATCTGGTTGTCGGCTTCGAAATCGGGGTTGAAGGCGGTGAAGATATAGCGGCCCTGCGCGTCCACCCCGCTCACCGTCGCCACGTCCTGACGCCCGGCAAAGTCGCGGCGGCGCTGGATGTTCGCATCCTTGTCAAGGAAGTTCAGGAAGTTGTCGAACATGGCGAACAGCCGCAGGCGATCCTGCGCGATATTGGTAAGCGAGCCGAGGAAGGGCACTTCCTGCGACACCGACAGATCCATGTCGTAATACCAGTCGTTCGAGCAGGTGTTGCGAGGGATGCTGGTTCCGATGTGCTTGCGCGCGCACTTCAGTCCGTTGGCAAAATCGACCAGGCTTTGCACTGCCGCCGCGTCCGACGTGGGCGAAATGTTCGGATCGTTCACGCCGGTGGGCAGATAGGCGAGCGCGTTCTCAGCGCCCGACACGCTGTCGTTGAACACGCCGCTGCCGGTGAAAGTCAGGCTGTAGGGCCTGCCGGAACGCGCGATGAAGCTGATCCCCAGGCGCGTCGCGTAATCGGCGAAAAATTCCTCGCGGAAATTCAGCTGCGTGGTGATGTTGTGTTTGCTGGAATAGAAGCCACGCGAGGCGGCCGGATCCTGCCGGTCGAACGCTGCCGTCAGGTCGTAGTTAGACCCGGCGGTGGAATTGTACATGTTGCGGCGGTCGCGCGCATGGGTGAAGGCATAGCCGGCGCTGAAATAGGTCGAGCCGTTTTGAGTGAACAGGCCGCCGTCGAAGCTCTTCGAAAGAATGCCGCTGACGATGTAGCTGTTGAAGCTGCCAGCATTGGTCAGCTGCAGTTCGTCATCGCGTGAGGTGGCAAAACAGGCCGCCGTTACGCCGGAGAAGACCGGCGCCGGAGTCTGATCGACCAGCACTGCATCGCAATTTGCCACCGTGGGATCAATCGCGGCGTAGATCGGGCGACCGTCGATCGTGAAGCCGTTCAACCCCCGACGGATGTCGGGGATCTGCGACAGGTCAACCACGGTGAGCGGATTGCGATGGTGGCTGTAGATCGCGTCGAGATTGAGGTTCCAGTTGCTCAGGAAGCCGGTGGGGGCAAGGTCGAAGGGTGAGGAGAAGCCGAAATTGGCGCGCACCACTGTGGGTTGGGTGATGTCCGGGCTGATCGACTGGGTATCGCCGAGGCCGGCCGCCGCGCGGGCGCTGCCGGCAGCGCGGAAGCAATCGGGAACACCGGTAAACTGGCCGTTCACCACCACGTCGATTGGCCCGGCAGGGCAGGGCGCGTCGCCCAGCGTGCCGGTGGCAAAGCCGCGGCCGTCATTCTGGAAGGCGTTGCCGAACCACACCAAGGGGTCGCCGCCGGAGAAGATGCCGACACCCGTGCGTACTTGCGGCGCGGAGAAGGGCCCGAATTCGGGGGCATCCCAGGTCAGAGCGACACGCGGCAACCAGACCGGATCGAGATCGTCAAAGCCGACCGCGTTGCTGAAACCGTAGCGGTTGCGGAAATTGGGGTTATCCTTGGGTGCGCCGCCCGAAAACCATTCCACACGCACACCGGCGACTGCGCTCAGCGAACTGGTGATATCCCATTCGTCCTGGACGAAGGCGGCGTGGATCGTGCGCGAGAAGGCCGCGGCGGCATCGGTCACCACGCCGGAGGCCGAGAAATTGCCGTCCGCGCCCACCGACTGGCCGGCAACGAGCTGCGTGGCGCTGGGGTTGGTGGTGGTGCCGTTCGACAGGATCCCTTCGCGCAGATTGGCAAGGCTGCTGAAATACAACGTGCCGGTTGCGTTCTGGACGAACAGGTTGAACAGATTGGCGTGGTTCACTTCCAGGCCGAACTTCAGGCTGTGGTTTTCCAGTTCGTAACGGCCGATGAAACGGAACGCGTCAACATCGGTCTTGAGGTCGTTCGCGGCGCGCGAGAAACCCGGCCCGGCCAGCAGCTGGCCGTTGCGTCCGCCATTGGTGACGCCCACCACGATGCGCGGAATGGGATTGGCGCTCTGCGCTTCGCCGCCGCCAACGGGATCCTGAAGATCCTGCACTTCCGAGCGCGAATAGCGGATTTCAGTCGAGAAGTTGTCGCTCCATTGGGAATAGAGGCGGCCCGAATAGTAATTCGATTCCGTACCGCTGAAGTAGAAGGTATTGAGTCCCGCCAGGCGCGCATTGGTGGCCGAGGTGCTGATGTCATCGGCGCGCACCGTTGCTTCCTCTAACCGCTGATAAGTCAGTTCGAGGCGGTGATCTTCGTCGATCTGCCAATCGAGGCGGCCGAAATAGCGATCGTTCTTGAAGTCACGGCTGGTAACCAGGCCGCCGGTTTCGATGCCGTAAACGGTCTTCAGGATGTCGGTGAATTCGTTGAAATTGGCGAGCGTGATGGAGGCCACCTCGTTGGGGTAGCCTGCGCCTGCAGGGCCATCGTCCTGCGATTGGCCGGCCTCCTGGTGTTCGTAGGCACCGAAAAAGAACAGGCGATCGGGAATGATCGGCCCGCCAAGGTAAGCACCCCAGCGCTTGTCTGCCTTGATCGGCGCTACCGCGCGATCGGCCACCTGATTGCCGCGCAGGCCGTTGTCCGAATATTCGAAGAAACCGCCGCCGAAGAAATCGTTCTGGCCCGATTGCGTCACCACATTGATCGCGCAGCCGGTGAAATTGCCGTATTCCACATCGAAGGGCGCGAATTGCACCTGGGTTTCGCGGATTGCGTCAAACGGAAGCGGGGTGGAGCTGCGCGAGGAGAAGCCGGTGTCGTTCAGGCCGTAAATATCGCCCTGGCTGATGCCGTCTACGGTGAAGGCGTTGCCGCGGTCGTTACCGCCAAGGCACGAAATGCGGTCCACGCCCGAACCGCCATCGTCACGGTCAAGGCTGACGCGCGGATCGAAGCGGATGATGTCGCGAATGTCGCGGTTGAAGCTGGGCGCGGCGGTGAGCAGCTCGCCCGAAAAGCTGGTGCCAGGACCAACCGCCAGTTCGACCAGCCGCACCCGCGCGGCCGACACCACGATCATGCCGCCGCCGCTGGACAAGGTGAAGCCGAGGCTGGTGTTGCCCTGCAGCGATGTGGTGACGCCTTCCAGCGTCTGCCCTTCGAAACCGTTGGCATTGGCGGTAATGGTGTACGGTCCGCCCACGGTAAGGTTGCCGATCGAGAACGCGCCGTTGCTGCCGGTCGTCAGCGTGCGCGTAGCGCCGGTGCGTGTATCGGTGATGGTTACCTGCGCGCCCGCAATTGGGGCGCCGCTCTCGTCGCTCACCGTGCCCTGAAATCCCGAAGTGATCTGCTGGGCGGCAACCGGGGTGGACGAGGCCATCGCGGTCGCAAGGCTGGCAAGGCTGGCGGCAAGGAAATAGCGGATTTGCATGTGGGATTGGCTCCGGTCGTTTCACGCAAGGGTGTTCGAGATGCCGGCCGGTTAGGCAGGGCTTGTGACGAAACCAAGTCGCTTTGCATCACACGGCGGACGCATTTCAGCAGTTGATGCACTTTGTTTCCTGTGAAACAAAAATGTCACATTGCGATTGTTTTCCACCTGTTGCCGCAATGCAACACGGGACAGGGTCGTTTTTTTGCAAATGCGAAGGAAAGCGTGCGGCCTTGCTTGGCCGCGGTTGGTCCAGGGAACATTCCGACGAATCAGCGATCGGCGATTGCCGATCCCGGCTCTGCGCGCGGACTGCCCGGCAGTAACGGGCCGCCTATACGGGCAGCAACAGGCCTGCCAGCGCAGCGCTCATCAGATTGGCCAGTGTGCCCGCCGCCAGCGCCTTCAGCCCCAGCCGGGCAATCACCGGGCGTTGGTTCGGGGCAAGCCCGCCGGTTACCGCCATCTGGATGGCGATCGAGCTGAAATTGGCAAAGCCGCACAAGCTGAAGATCACGATCGCGCGGCTGCGTTCGCTGAGCGCGTCGGCGGCCAGCGCCTGCAAATCGATGAAGGCGACGAATTCGTTCAGCACCACCTTGGTGCCGAACAGGCCGCCTGCCAGCTGCGCCTCTTCCCAGGGAATGCCCAGCAGCAGCATCATCGGCGCGAGGATATACCCAAGCAAGCCCTGGAACGTGACATCGGCATAACCAACCAATCCGCCCGCCCATCCCAGCAGGCCGTTGGCAAGCGCCACCAGCGCCACAAAGGCCAGCACCATTGCGCCCACCGCGGCAGCCAGTTTCAGCCCGGTCTGCGCGCCTTGCGCGGCGGCTTCGATGATGTTGGCAGGGCGCGCTTCGCCTGCGAGACCCTCGGCCGCGATCACTTCGTGCGGACGTTCCGCGCCTTCGACCAGCGCGGCCGGCCCCTCTGCGCTGATGCGCACATCGGGCAGTTCCACTTTGTCCGCGTCACGGTGCGCGGGCCGGTGCTCGTCGGGCATGATGATCTTGGCCATCAGAATGCCGCCGGGCGCAGACATGAAAGTGGCCGCCAACAGATAGGGCAGGTATTCCGCCCCCAAAAGGCCAGCATAGGCGGCCAGGATCGTGCCGGCCACACCTGCCATGCCCACGCTCATCAGTGTGAACAGGCCCGACGGGGCCATGCGTGCGAGATAGGGGCGCACCACCAAGGGGCTTTCCGACTGGCCGACAAAGATATTGGCCGCCGCGCCCAGCGCCTCGACCCGGTCAATGCCGGTCACCCAGCCGATCGCCCCGCCCAGCCAGCGCACCAGCCGCTGCATGATGCCGATATGGTAAAGGATCGAGACCAGCGCGGCGAAGAAGATGATCACCGGAAGCGCGCCCAGCGCGAAGGTGTTGGCGAGTGGATTGGCATCGGGCGATCCGAGCAGGAAGGCCGTGCCGGCATTGGCATAGGACAAGAGCGCCGCCACCCCGTCCGCCAGCGCCTGGATAAAGGCCCGCCCGCCAGATGTGCGCATGATGAGCAGGGCGAGCCCTGCCTGCAACCCAAAGGCGGCGGCCACCACCCGCAACCGGATACGCCGCCGCGCGCTGGACAGCAGAACGGCAATGGCAAGGATGGCAACGATACCGATCAGGCTAATGGCTTGTGGATGCATGAGAGCTCCGCAAAGGGACAGGTGACTTGCATTGCCGCTGCCTATTTGCGGGTCAATCGGCAAGTCAGGCGATTTTTGGGTTTTGCACACCGGCCTGCCTGCGATAGCAAGCGTCGATGCCCGACGTTTCCCAGCTGCACACTTTGCCGCAAGCCGCCCCTGTCATCCCGCGCCCGCTGTTCCTGTTCGGTTTGCTGTATGGCGGGATGACCTGCATTGCCGGGGTGCTGGGGGCCAAGCAGGTTGCCATTGGCCCCCTGGCGGTGGAGGCCGGGATATTTCCATTCCTGATGCTGGTCGCAATATCGAGCGCGGTTGCCCAGCTTTACGGGCGGCCGGCGGCGGACCGGTTGGTGCGGTACGGATTCGTGCCGCTGCTCACCGCCATTTTCCTCACCTTCGTGGTGCTGCAATTGCCCGCGGATGAGGAGATGTATGAACCGGCCAAGGATGCCTTTCCTATTATCCTGGGGCAAAGTTGGCGTCTGATGGTGGCGGGCATTATCGCCTATGGCGTGTCGATGACGATGAACGTGCTGATCTTTTCCCGGCTGGCGCGCGTGGCGGGCGCGCGGCTGGTGGGGGTGCGCGCAGCGGTCGCCAGCATGGTCAGCCAGGTGGTTGACACGCTCATCTTCATCACCATTGCCTTTTACGGGGTGCGGCCGATTGCCGAACTGTTGCTCGGTCAGGCGCTGGCCAAGATTGTGCTGTCGATCGTGCTGGTGCCTGTGGTGATCCGCGGGCTGCTGATCGTGGCCGAGCGGATGGCCGCACCGACCGAGCGGGCGGCAGCCTGATCCAGCGTCACTCCACCGTTGGCAGGATGGCGGCGAGTTTCTCCACGATTTCGTCGATCTGCGGTTTTTCGATGATGAGCGGCGGGGAAAGGGCAATGATGTCGCCCGTGACACGGATCAGCAGCCCGGAATCGAATGCGCGGTGGAACACCTCCATCGCCCGCTTGGTGGGCGCGCTGGGGCGCGGTTCCAGCTCTATTCCGCCAATGAGGCCGATATTGCGGCAATCGATGACATGGCGCGCGTCGCGCAGCGAGTGGATCGCATCAGCCCAGTATTCCTCCAGCTCGACGGCCCTCTGGAAAAGCCCTTCGGACTGGTAAATGCCCAGCGTGGCAATCGCGGCGGCGGCGGCGAGCGGATGGCCCGAATAGGTGTATCCGTGGAACAGCTCGATCCCCGGCGCGGCGGAATTGAGGATGGTGTCGTGCACTTCGCGCCGCACCGCCACCGCGCCCATCGGCACCGCGGCATTGGTGAGGCCCTTGGCCAGCGTGATGATATCGGGTGTCACGCCCAGACGTTCGGCGGCGGTGGCACAGCCGATGCGGCCAAATCCGGTGATCACCTCGTCGAAGATGAGGAGAATGTCGTGCCGGTCGCAAATCTGGCGCAGCCGTTCGAGATAGCCGACCGGCGGGATCAGCACCCCGGTGGAGCCTGCCACCGGCTCCACAATCACCGCCGCGATCGTTTCCGCGCCGTGCAGCGCCACCAGCCTTTCGAGATCGTCCGCCAGTTCCGCGCCGTGCTGCGGCTGGCCTCGGCTATAGCTGTTGCGCGCCGGATCATGCGTGTGGCGCAGGTGATCCACACCTGTCAGCAGCGTGCCGAATTGCCGCCGATTGCCCACAATGCCGCCCACCGAAATGCCGCCAAAGCCTGTGCCGTGATAGCCGCGCTCGCGCCCGATCAGCCGCGTGCGTGTGCCTTGCCCGCGCGCCTTTTGATATGCGAGCGCGATCTTGAGCGCGCTGTCGACGCTTTCGGAGCCCGAATTGGTAAAGAAGATGCGGTCCAGCCCTTCCGGCATCAGCAGCGACAGGCGCGAAGCGGCTTCGAAGGCGAGCGGGTGGCCCAGCTGGAACGTGGGCGCGAAATCAAGCTGGCCGGCGGTGTGGCGGATCGCCTCGACAATCGCCTCGCGCCCGTGTCCGGCGTTCACGCACCACAGCCCGCCCGTCCCGTCGAGTACCTGATGCCCTGCGGACGCAGTGTAATGCATGTCCTTGGCCGCCACGAACATCCGCGGATGTTCCTTGAAGAAGCGGTTATCGGTGAACGGCATCCAGAAGGGAGCCAGATCGTTCGGCAGTTCGTTGGGTTCGGTCAAGGCTCGGCTCCTGCGCGGGGGTTCAAATGCGCGGGCAAACCATATCGCCCGGCCCGCCGCGCCGCCAACAGGTTCCCACGCCCGCAACCCATCGGAAAAGCCGATAGGGTGCTTGCGCATAAATATCTGTGGCGATTTCAGGCGAAACCGGACAGTATGGCACCTGCAATACACACGAATAAGGCCGTCAACGGCCAGCAGGAGGAACATTCGCACCCGGCCACGGCTTTGCCGCGCACGGGGGAGCAATGGCAACAAGGGGTCCGCAGACTGTCATGCAGGCCGAAAGACAAATGAGGGTTTTCATGAAATTGCTCAAGATCGCGGCGCTGGCCGCACCGTTCGCCCTGATATCCGCAATCGCCACGCCCGCCATGGCGCAGGACGAGGAAGAGGTCGCCGGCCCGTGGGAAGTCGATGGCGAAATTGCCGTCTTCTCCGACTACCGATTCCGCGGTGTCTCGCTGTCGGGCAAGAACCCGCAACTGACCGCTGAACTGGCCGTTTCGCATGAATCGGGATTTTATGCGGGCGTGTGGGGGTCCAATGTGGACCTCGGCAGCGGCAATGACGAGCTGGAAGTTGACCTGTATGGTGGCTGGACCACCGATCTGGGCGGCGTAACGCTGGATGTCGGTGCACTGTATTACTGGTATCCGGGCAATGACGGCTTCGATTACGCGGAAGTCTATTCGTCCATCGGCACGACCGTGGCCGGCGCGGACCTGACCCTGGGCGTCGCCTATGCGCCCAGTCAGGGCGCGCTGGGCAATACCGACAACATCTATGTCTATGCCGCCACGGAAATCCCGCTTGGGGATACGCCCTTTTCGCTATCGGGCTCGATCGGTCTGGAAGACGGCGCGTTCGGCAACAGCAAGGTGGACTGGCTGGTGGGCCTGAACATGGAAGTGACCAGCGGCGTGACCGCGTCGGTGTCCTATGTCGATACCGCTCGCGCGGGCAGCAATCTGGGCGATCCGACCGCGCTTGTCTCGCTGGCGTTCTCGTTCTGATGAAAGGGGCGGGGGTGGGCCTTCGGGCGCTACCCCCGCCACCGCCACCGCCGCGCAACCGGACACCCGATCATGACCAATGACATCGCCGCCTGGATTCGCGAACGCGGTATTGCCGAGGTCGAATGCATCGTGCCCGACATGAACGGCATTCAACGCGGCAAGGTGTTGCCCGCAAACAAGTTCCTGAAAAGCCTCACTGACCGCACGCTGCGCATTCCCGGCAGCGTCTTTGCGGTGACGGTGACAGGCGATTACCCCGAAGACATTGACGGTGTGGTCCCGTCTTTCGACCCCGATGTCGTGCTCGTGCCCGATGGCGACACGCTGCGCGAGGCGCCCGGTTTCAAGACGCCCACAGCCTATGTTATTGCCGATGCGTTCGACGGGGCGGGCAAGCCGTTCGACATCGCGCCGCGCCACATCCTGAAAAAGGTGCTGGCGCTGTTTGAAAAGCGCGGGTGGAAGCCGGTGATCGCGCCCGAACTGGAATTCTACCTCGTCTCCAAGAACCTCGACGCCGATTTCCCGCTGCAACCGCCCACGGGCCGATCGGGCCGCGCCGAAACGGGCAGCCAGCCCTATGGCCTCGAAGCGCTGAGCGAGTTCGAGGACATCATCGAGCATACCTATGACTGGTGCGAAAAGGCCGGCCTTAACATCGACACGATGATCCACGAGGCGGGAGCGGCGCAGCTCGAAGTCAATTTCGAGCATGGCGATCCGCTGGCGCTGGCCGACGAGGCGATGCTGTTCAAGCGCATCGTGCGGCAGGTCGCGCTGGAACACGGCGTCTATGCCACTTTCATGGCCAAGCCGATGTCCGACCAGCCCGGCAGCGCGATGCATATCCACCAATCGGTGCTCGATGTCGAAACCGGGCGCAATGTCTTCTCCACCGCCAATGGCCGCGACAGCGCGCTGTTCCGCAGTTACATCGCAGGCCTTGTGCGCTTGCTGCCGCAAATCTCGCCGCTGTTTGCGCCCAATGTAAACAGCTTCCGCCGGATGCGGCCCGATACCGATGCGCCGATCAATGTGCAGTGGGGCAGCGACAACCGGTCCTGCGGCCTGCGTATTCCGGTGTCGGATTCCCGGAACCGCCGTATCGAAAACCGCCTGCCGGGCGCGGATGCCAACCCCTATCTCGCCATCGCGGCCTCGCTCATCTGCGGCTATATCGGCATGGTGGAACGGATGCAGCCGCCCAAGGCGATCACCGGCAATGCCTATAACCGCGCGCGCACGCTGCCGCGCACGCTGGAAGGGGCGCTCGACCGGTTCAGCCATTGCAAGAAGGTGCGCGAATATCTGGGCGCCGATTTCTTCGAGGTCTTCTACGCCATCAAGGATGCCGAACTTTACGCTTACCAGTCGGTCATCTCCTCGTGGGAGCGTGAGCATCTGCTGCTCAAGGTCTGAGCCGTGGCTGATCCGCTGGCAAACAGCTATTACGCCGCATCGGTTGACCGGCCCGCCCCGCACCCTGCGTTGGAGGGGCAGCTATCCGCCGATGTGTGCGTGGTGGGCGGCGGTTTCACCGGGCTTTCTGCTGCGCTGGCCTGCGCGGAGGCGGGCCTCGATACCGTGCTGCTGGAAGCCGAGGTGGCGGGTTTTGGCGCATCGGGCCGTAATGGCGGGCAATTGATCCCAGGCCTCAACAAAAGCGGGCCGGAACTGGTCGCGATGCTGGGCAAGGCCCATGCCGAGGCGCTGTATCGCCTTGCGCTGTCCGCACGTGAGCGTGTGCATGACCGGATTGCCCGCCACGCGATTGATTGCGACCTGCGCGCCGGCCATTTCCATGTCGCGGCAAAGCCTGCGCATTTTGCCGCATTTGCCGAGGAGTGCGCCTTCGTCAACCGGCTGCTGGGGTACGAGGATGCGGTGCTGGTGCCGCCTGCCGAAGTCAGCCGCTATCTGGCGGTCGATGGCTATCACGGCGGGATTTACGTGCAGAGCGGCGGGCATTTCCACCCGCTCAAATACGCGCTGGGGCTGGCGCGCGCGGCCGAGGCGGCGGGGGTGCGGCTGTTCGAGCACAGCCGCGTCACCTCCGTTGCGGATGGTGTTCCCGCAACCGTCCGCACGGCCACGGGTAAAGTGCGCGCGGGGCGCGTGATCCTGGCTTGCGATGCGATGATGGCGGATCTGTCGCCCGATGCAGGGCGCTTCACCATGCCGGTGCTGAATTACAATATCGCCACCGAGCCGCTGGGAGAGGAACGGGCGCGCGCGCTGATCCCCAGCGGGGCGGCGGTGTCCGACAGCCGCTTTGTGCTCAATTACTTTCGCATTTCCGCCGATAACCGCCTGATCTTTGCCGGGGGCGAGAAATACACGCCCAAGCCGCCCGCTGACATTGCCGGTTTCGTGCGTCCGCATATGCTCAGGCTGTTCCCGCAGTTGGCTGATGCGCGGATCGATTACGCGTGGGGCGGCGCGGTGGGGATCACGCGCAACCGCCTGCCGCAATTCGGGCAGCGCGGCAATCTTCTGTTCGCGCATGGTTTTTCGGGGTTGGGCGCGCTGCTCACGACGCTGGCGGGCGATTTGCTCGCCGAGGCGGTGCAGGGCAAGCGCGACCGGTTCGATCTGTTCGCGCGCATACCGCATCGCCCGTTTCCCGGCGGCAAGCTGCTGCGCACGCCGCTCTATGTGCTGGGCATGGCCTATGCCGCTGCGAGTGACCGCCTATGATTAGCGATGCTGCCATTGCCGCAATGATTGCCGGGGAAACCGCGCACTTTGCCGCTGCCAATCCGCGTTCGGCTGAATTGGCGCGGCAGGCCGCTGCGCATTGGCACCGGGGCGTGCCGTTCCACTGGATGCTCGATTGGGGCACGCCGTTCCCGCTGTTCGTGGAACGGGCGCAAGGCGCCGAGCTGTGGGATGTGGACGGGCACCGCTTCGACGATTTCTGCCTTGGCGACACGGGCTCCATGTTCGGCCATTCGCCGCCGCCCATTGCCGAGGCGCTGGCGCGGCAAGGCGCGCGCGGCCTTACTTACATGCTTCCGGGCGAGGATGCGATTGCCGTGGCCGATGCGCTGGCCGAGCGGTTTGGCCTGCCGTTCTGGCAAGTCACATCCAGCGCCAGCGAGGCGAACCGCGCAGTCATCCGCTGGTGCCGGGGGATTACGGGCCGCGACAAGATATTGGTTTTCAACGGCTGCTATCACGGTGCGGTGGACGATGTGTTCGTCGATCTGCGCGATGGCCTGCCGGAATTGCGCCGCAGCCTGGTGGGGCAGGTCTATGATGTGCGGCAACATACCGTGGTGGTCGAGTTCAACGATCTGCCCGCGTTGGAAGAAGCGCTGGCCAAGGGCGACATCGCCTGCGTGCTGACCGAACCGGCGCTCACCAATGTGGGCATGGTGCTGCCCGATGCGGGATATCTGGAAGCGATGCGCGATCTGTGCAGCCGCCATGGCACGCTGCTGGTGTTCGATGAAACGCACACGATTTCGAGCGGCTATGGCGGCCACAGCGCGACCTATGGCCCGATGCCCGACCTTTTCGTGCTGGGCAAACCGGTGGCGGGCGGGATGCCCTGCGCGGTTTACGGCTTTTCCGCCGAAGTGGCCGAGCGGATGGAGCGGTGCCGCGCGGAAGGGGAAACGGGCCATTCGGGCATCGGCACCACGTTGTCGGCCAATGCGCTGGCGATGGCGGCGATGCGCGCCTGTTTGACCGAGGTAATGACGCGCGAGGCCTATGATCACATGTTGGCGCTGGGCGATCAGCTCGCGGCGCGGGTGGCCGAGGTTATCCGCGCCAACGGCCTTGATTGGCATGTCGCGCATATTGGCGCACGGGGTGAGTTCATCTGCGCCAGCAAAGCCCCGCGCAATGGCAGCGAGGCCCGCGCCGCGATGCAGGGGCCGCTGGAACGCGCGCTGCATCTGTTCCTCATCAATCGCGGCGTGCTTATCGCCCCTTTCCACAATATGACGCTGGTCAGCCCCGCCACCCGGCCGGAGCAGGTGGACCGGCTCGCGTCAGTTCTCGACGATTGCCTCAAGACCCTGATCGGAACATCCGCATGACCAAGCCGCCTTTCAGCTCGAACAAGATTGCTTCCGTTGACGAGGCGCGCGCCTTCTTTGCCGCGCATCCCGATGTGGACGCGGTGGACATCATCTTCACCAATCTGTCGGGCGTGCCGCGCGGCAAGCGCCTGCGCCAGCACGAAGTGATCGCGGTGTACGAAACCGGGCGTTTCCTGCCCGGATCGGTGTTGGTGGTCGATATTACCGGCCGCGATACCGAGGAGACGGGGCTGGTGTGGGAAGATGGCGATGCCGACCGCTATGTCCGCCCCGTGCCCGGCACGCTGGTGCCCGCGCCGTGGCTAGGCAAGGGGGCGGCGCAATTCCTGACCAGTTTTTACGAGCTGGACGGCACGCCCAACGATCTCGATCCGCGCCATGTGCTGGGCCGGGTGGTGGACAGCTTTGCCGAGCGCGGCTTGACCCCGGTCATGGCGGTGGAGCTGGAGTTTTACCTTGTCGATGTGGACGGCGGGCGGGTGCTGCCTGCGCGCGGGCAGGTGTCGGGCCATCGCGGCGAAGACATTCAGGTCTACGGCCTGAGGGAATTGCAGGATTTCAAGCCCTTCTTCGATGAGCTTTACGCTTCCTGCGATGCGCAAGGGCTGCCGCTGGAAAGCGCGATTTCCGAATTCGCGCCGGGCCAGTTTGAGCTGACTCTGCGGCACAAGGCCGACGCGCTGCGCGCCACCGACGATGCGGTGATGTACAAGCGGCTTGTGAAAGGTGTCGCCATGCAACACGGTTTCGAGGCGACCTTCATGGCCAAGCCCTTTGCCGACCAGGCGGGCAACGGGATGCACCTGCACATCTCGATGAATGACGAGGCCGGCGCCAACGCCTTTGCCAGCGAAGACCCCGAAGGCACGCCGATGCTGCGCCATGCGATTGGGGGCATGAAGGCATTGCTGGCCGACAGCATGGCAATTTTCGCGCCCAATGCGAACAGTTACCGCCGTTTTCGCGCCAATTCCTATGCCCCCGTTGCGCCCACATGGGGGGTGAACAACCGCACCGTATCGCTGCGCGTGCCCGCTGGCCCGCCATCGTCGCGCCATGTCGAACACCGCGTATGCGGGGCGGACGCGCATCCCACGCTGGCGAGTGCTGCCGTGCTCGCAGGCATGTTGCACGGCATCGCGCACCAGATTGATCCCGGCCCCGCGGTGGTGGGCAACGGGTATGAGCATCCAGAAGCCAAGGTGAAGCTGCCCAACAACTGGGCCGCCGCGATCGATGCTTTCGAGGCAAGCGCGGAGATGAATCGCTATCTGGGGACGCGCTTCGTGAAGAATTATGCCTGCGTGAAGCGGGTGGAAATGGCGAACTTCATGGCGCAGGTCACCGAGGCCGATTACGCTTGGTATTTGCGCAACGCATAAGGCCCGGAACAGCCCCTTACCGGCGGTGGTTCTGCGCGGTTTCGAGGAACAGCTTGACTGGCCCCGAATGGCGCGACAGGCGCCGCCAGCCAATGCCGATATCGACCGTGGGCAGGCTCTCGCGCGTGCGTTTGGCGAGGATGCGATCGCCTTCCAGCGTCCAGGGGCGATAGACGAGATCGGGCATCAGCGTAATCCCTGCGCCCGTGCCCACCAGGCTGCGCACCCCTTCGACCGAGGTGGTACGATAGGCAACGCGCGGCGGGTGGTCGAAATGCGCCCAGATGCCTTCGATCAACCCTTCCAGCTCGTCGAGGCTGAGCATCACCACCGGATCGTTTTCCAGTTGCGCCAGCGAAAGCCCGTCCACCTGCGCCAGCGGATGCGACGGGGCCAGCCACGCACGGCATTCGCTGCGCAGCAGGACTTCGAAATCGATCGCGCTCCTCTGTTCCAGCGTGGAGACATTGAGGAGAGCGAGATCGAGCTCTCCGCCCACCAGCATATGTTCGATATAGGGGCGCTTGTCTTCCACCAGCGAAACCTCGATCCGGGGGTAGAGGCGGCGGAATTGAGAGAGGAGATCGGCAAAGAAATAGCCTGTCACCAAAGGCGTTGCGCCGATGCGGATGCGGCCTTCGGTCTGGTCTTCCCCCTGCGCCACGCCCACCGCCAGATTGTTGACCGAATCAAGGATGGCGCGGGCATTGCGCAGGAACTGGCTGCCTTCGCGGGTAAGCGAAACGCCCTTGGCATGGCGGTTGAACAGCGTGAGCCCGGTTTCCAGTTCCAGCGTGCGGATCGCATCGGTCACCGCGCTTTGCGAAATGCCCACCGCATTCGATCCGCCCGATACCGAACGCGCTTCGGCCACGGCGATGAAATAGCGGAGCTGGCGCAGCGTGATGTTCATGGGCGGGCATCTTCTAGCAAGCGGATTTTCCGATAGCTATCGTTTTGCATAATCGACTGGCGCGCGCGTGGAATCAGGGCATTCTTCGCAATTGTGCACTTGCAGCATTGTCAGGCTGGGGTAGCATCACGATTTGACTGCGCAGGGACTCGCCACTGTTCCGCATCCGGTTTGGGGCTGGCATCTGAAGTTTCTGGCGCCAACAACAAGGGGCTTGACCGTCATGAGCAACTCCAGGGACATCACCATCGACATCCGGCAACTGCAAATGGGCCGCCGCTCGCTTCTGCAAGGGCTTGGCGTGGCGGCAGTCGGCATCAGTTTCGGCGGTCTGGCCGCGTGCAGCGATTCCAGCGGCGGTCTGGCCAGCACGGGCGAGGAGGCGACGCTCAACTTCTACAACTGGGACACCTATATCGGTGAAACCACGCTCGACGATTTCCGCGAGGCGAGCGGCATCACCGTGAATATGAGCCTGTTTGCGACGAACGATGAACTGTTCGCCAAGCTGCGCGCGGGCAATCCGGGGTACGACGTCATCGTGCCGTCGAACGATTTTGTCGAACGCATGGTGCAGGCCGAACTTGTGCAGCCGCTGGATCACTCGCTGATCCCCAACATGGCCAATATCGATCCCAGCTTTATCGATGTCAGCTATGATCCGGGCCGTGTCCATTCGATGCCCTATACCTGGCTGGCGCTCGGCATCGGTTACCGCAAATCCAAGGTTTCGAGCCCGCCCGACAGCTGGAAGGTGCTGTTCGATTCCAATGAATATGCAAACCGCATTGCCCTGCTTTCCGAAGCGGGCGATGTGATGCGGCTTGGTGCGAAATATCTCGGCCATTCGGTGAACGCGATCACGCCCGAAATCATCGCGCAGGTCGAAGCGATGATGATCCGGCAAAAGCCGTTCATCCGCACTTTCCACGAGGATAACGGGCAGGATCTGCTGTTGTCGGGCGAAGTGGATGTCGTCATGGAATATAACGGCGACATCGCCCAGATCATGACCGAGGATGACGATATCGATTTCGTGATTCCCAAGGAAGGCAGCCAGCTCAACTCGGATAATCTGTGCATTCCGGTGGGCGCGCCGCATCCCAAGAATGCGCATATGTTCATCAACAATCTGCTCGATGCGGAAGTGGGCAAGAAGATTACCGAGACGATCCTCTATCCCACCCCCAATGCGGCAACCAAGGCGCTGATGCCGGCCGAATACGCTGCCAATCCGGTTATCTTCCCGCCGGCGGACTTGCTCGCCAAGTGCGAGTATGCGGCCTACAACGCCACCAACCAGCCGCTGTACGAGGAAGCCTTCACCCGCATCCGTGCGGCCTGATCGCGGCATCTCTTCCTGACAGGCCCAAGGGGGGAACCGGATGGAAAGCTGGAAGAATGCCAAGGCGGTGTTTGCGGCAATTGCCGTGGCCCCGATGTTCTGGCTGCTCTTCTTTTTTCTGATCCCGCTTGGGCTTGTCTGGCTGTACAGTTTCGGCACCAATGCCAGCCTGACCGAGATCGAGATTTCGGGCACGTTTTCGAATTACGCCCGCGCTCTCGATCCGCTCTATCTGGGCATTTTGTGGAAATCGGTGCTCGTGGCGGCGGCCACCACCGTCATCTGCCTTGTGGTGGGATTTCCCGTGGCGCTGGCGATCGTGTTCGCGGCGGACAAGTGGAAGCCGTGGCTGCTGCTGGCAATCATGCTGCCGTTCTGGACGAACCTGCTGATCCGCACCTATGCGCTGATCGCGGTGCTCAGGCGCGAAGGCTATGTCAACCAGACGCTGGGTTGGCTGCACGAGCATTACGGAAACCTGATGGTGCTGGTGGGGCTGCCCGCCCCCGGCGCTTTCGAGCCGCTGGAACTGCTTTACAACAATTTCGCGGTGATCTTCGGCCTTGTCTATGTCCACCTGCCTTTCATGGTGCTGCCGCTCTATGCCGCGCTTGACCGGATGGACAAATCGCTGATCGAGGCGAGCCTTGATCTGGGCGCGGGCCATGTGCGCACGCTGCTGACGATTGTCGCCCCGCTGGCCGCGCCGGGCATCATTTCGGGGGTCATCATTACCTTTGTGCCGGCGCTGGGTGCCTATCTGACCCCCGATCTGCTGGGCGGGCCGGACAGCCAGATGATCGCCAATGTGATCGAACGCCAGTTCAAGCGCGCGAATGACTGGCCGTTTGGCGCGGCTTTGTCCTTCCTGCTGATGTATGCCACCTTCATCGCGATTGCCATTCAGGCCATGAAATCGCGCCAGGCGGAAAGGCGGCAGTGATGTTCTGGAAACGCCGCACGCCCATTGCCCCGCTCGAATATTCGCGTCGCACCTCGATGCGGCTGTGGGTGGGGCTGGTGCTGTTCTTCCTCTACGCGCCGCTGATCACGCTGATCGCGTTCAGTTTCAACGACAGCCGCCGCAATATCGTGTGGCGCGGTTTCACGCTCGATTACTACGAACGGGCGCTGAACAATGCCAGCCTGATGGAGGCGCTGCTCAATTCGCTCACTATTGCGGCGCTGGCCACGGCGGTCAGCGTGGTGCTGGGCGCGCTGGCGGCGGTGATGCTGTGGCGGTTCCGCTTTCCGTTCAAGTCAGGGGCCGAAGGCGCGATGGCCTTGCCTATCGTGGTGCCCGAAATCTGCCTGGGCGTCGCGTTTCTGGTATTCTTTGCCCGGATCGGATTTCCTGCCAACCTGCCCTGGCCGCTCAATCTGGGGCAGATCATCATCGCGCATATCACCTTCTGCTTCCCCTTCGTGGCGATGGTGGTGCGCAGCCGCCTGACCAGTTTCAACCGAGAGGAGGAGGAGGCGGCCAAGGATCTGGGCGCGAGCGAGTGGCAGACTTTCCGTGACATCCTGCTGCCGCATATGAAGCCGGGCCTGATTGCGGGCGCGCTGCTGGCCTTCACGCTCAGCCTTGATGATTTCGTGATCACCTTCTTCACCAGCGGGCCGAACACGATCACTTTCCCGGTCAAGGTCTATTCGATGGTGCGATTTTCGGTCACGCCAGAGGTGAACGCGGCATCGGCCATGGTCATCGCCATCACCGTCATTCTCACCACAATTGCGCTCAAGCTGCAAAGCCGCATGGGCCAGATCACCCAAAGGCATTGAGGCCATGGAAAGCAAGCAGCCGATCATCCAGATCAAGAATGTCTCCAAGCGGTTCGGCCCGGTGACCGCGGTGGACAATGTCAGCCTGGACATCATGCCGGGGGAGTTTTTCGTGCTGCTGGGTCCGTCGGGCTGCGGCAAGACCACGCTGCTGCGCATGATCGCCGGGTTCGAACTGCCTACCGAGGGGCAAGTGATTATCGACGGGCAGGATATGGCCCGCGTGCCGCCCAACAAGCGGCCCGTGAACATGGTGTTCCAATCCTACGCCGTGTTCCCGCATATGAGCGTGGCGGACAATGTCGGCTATGGTCTCAAGATTGCGCGGGTGGGCGGGGACGAGATCAAGAGCCGCGTGGCCGAGGCGTTGGAACTGGTGAAGCTTGACGGTTTTGCCGACCGGATGCCGAACCAATTGTCAGGCGGGCAAAGGCAGCGCGTGGCGCTGGCCCGCAGCCTGGTGATGCGACCCAAGGTGCTGCTGCTGGACGAGCCGCTTTCCGCGCTGGACGCCAAATTGCGCGCGCAGATGCAGTTCGAACTGGCCGATTTGCAGGACCAGGTGGGCATCACCTTCGTCACCGTGACGCATGATCAGGACGAGGCGCTGAGCATGGCGGGGCGCATCGCGGTGATGAACAAGGGCGAAGTGGCGCAGCTGGCGACGCCGTCCGACCTCTACGAGTTTCCGGCGAACCGCTTTGTCGCCGATTTCGTCGGGTCGGTGAACCTGTTCGAAGGCAAGCTTACGCTGGACGAGCCGGACCGGGCGGCGGTGGATTGCCCCGGTCTTGGCAAGGTGTGGCTCAACCACGGCGTTACCGGCCCGCACGGGGCGGATGTGTGGGTGGCGATCCGGCCGGAGAAGATCTACCTCCACGTGCCGGGTGACGGAAAGGCCGTGCGCGCTGCGGCCGAAGATGCGCCTGACGGGCACAATTTCGCGCGCGGCACGATCAAGGGGATGAGCTATCTGGGTGACATCACCCTGTTCGACATCAAGCTGGAATCGGGGGCAATGCTGCGCGTCTCGCGGCCCAATCTGTCGCGCCGCGATCAGGAGGATTTCACCTGGGACGACAAGGTGTCGATGCACTGGCGCGCCGACAGTCCGGTGGTGTTGCTGGGCTAGGGAATCGGCTTGCCTATCGCCAAAACCGATAGCGCTCGCTTTCCCTTTCCTATTTCCCCGGAATAGGCGCGGGGCCTAGTGTCTGGGGCATCAGCATAACCACCCGGAAAGCCTCGCATGATCGATCAGCACAGCCAGTTCATCGGTGGAAAAGCCGCACATGGCAGCGAAGCGCCCGAAGCGGTGTTCAACCCGGCCACGGGCGAACAGATCGCCAATCTGCCCAGCGCCAGCCGTGCGCAGGTGGATGCGGCGGTGGCAGCGGCGCAGGCTGCTTTCCCCATATGGTCGGCAATGACTCCGGGCGAGCGATCACGCGCCATGCTGAAGATCGCCGACCGGATCGAGGCGCTGGCGGATGATTTCGCCGCGCTCGAAATGCTCAATTGCGGCAAGCCCGTGGGCACGGTGCGCGCTGTGGATGTGGGCAATACGATCGATGTGTTCCGCTTTTACGCGGGCGCGGCGCGAACCGTGCCGGGGGTTCCGGCGGGCGAATACCGCAAGGGCCACACATCGATGCTGCGGCGCGATCCGCTGGGCGTCTGCGTGGGGATTGCGCCGTGGAATTACCCGCTGATGATGGCGGCGTGGAAAATCGCCCCCGTCATCGCGGCGGGCAACACGATTGTGCTCAAACCGTCCGAACATACGCCGCTCACCGCGCTGAAACTGGCGGAGGTTTGCGCCGAGTTTTTGCCCGAAGGCGTCGTCAATGTCGTCACCGGCGGCGGGGCCAGCGTGGGCGCGCAATTGGTGGCGCATCGCGCGGTGCGGATGGTCAGCCTGACAGGCGATGTCGCCACGGGCCGCAAGATCCTCGAAGCCGTCGCCCCCACGATCAAGCGCACCCATTTTGAACTCGGCGGAAAGGCGCCGGTTATCGTGCTGGCCGATGCGGATATCGACGCAGCCGTCGCCGCGATTGCCGAGGGCGGTTATTACAATGCCGGGCAGGATTGCACCGCCGCCTGCCGCGTGTTTGCGCACGATGCCGTGTATGAAAGGTTGGTGGCTGAACTGCAGCGCGCGGTGCAGGATATCACGATGGGCGACCCCACCGATCCCGCAACGCAATTGGGCCCACTCATCACCCCACGCCAGCGCGACCGGGTGGACGGTTTCGTTGCCCGTGCCGCTGCCGATACCGATGCGGAGATTGTGACCGGTGGCTTCGCGCCAGATGGCCCCGGATTTTTCTATGCCCCCACGCTGGTGGCGGGTGCTGGCCCGGCCGACGAGATCGTGCAGAAGGAAGTGTTCGGCCCCGTCGTCTCGGTTACCCGCTTTGGCGACGAGGAGCAGGTGCTGGGCTGGGCAAATGACAGCGAATACGGCCTCGCCAGTTCGGTGTGGACGCGCGATGTGGGCAAGGCAGCGCAATTTGCCGCGCGGCTGCAATACGGGGTGACGTGGATCAACACCCATTCGGTCAACGCCACCGAAATGCCGCATGGCGGGGTGAAGTCATCCGGCTATGGCTCAGATCTGTCGATATACAGTCTGGAACATTACATGACCACGCGTCATGTGATGATAAAGCACTGATCCGATGACGAAGTCGCGCCCGGTTCTTGGAGTGATTGCCTGCCAGCGGCAGGTGGGGACAGAGCCTGCGCAGACGGTGATCGAACGCTATGTCCGCAGCGCGATGCGTTATGCCGATGTGGCTGCGCTTATCATCCCCAGCCTGCCCGATCTGATGAGCGCGGGCGAAGTGGCGGGGCGGCTGGACGGCGTGTTGCTGACGGGCAGCCCGTCCAATGTGCAGCCGCACCGCTATGCCGACGAGGGGGGCGAAGGCCCGTTCGATCCCGGCCGGGATGAAATCGCGCTGGGCATGGTCGATGCGATGACCGCGCGGGGCCGCCCGGTGTTTGGCATTTGCCGGGGCTTTCAGGAAATCAACGTCGCGCTCGGCGGCACGCTGCGCCGCGATGTATCGGCCAGCGACGAATTGCTGCGCCATCACGCGCCAGACGATGTCCCCTTCGATGCCATGTTCGATCATGCGCATCCGGTGCATCTGACCGAAGGCGGTGTGCTGCACCGGGCGCTGGGCAAGGCGGAACTTACCGTTAATTCGGTGCATTTTCAGGGCGTGGGCCGGCTGGCCGATGGCCTCACCGTGGAAGCCACCGCGCCCGATGGACTGGTGGAAGCCTATTCCACGAAGATAGGCAACGCACCCATCATCGCGGTGCAATGGCACCCCGAATGGCAGCCGGAAAAGAACCCCGACAGTCAGGCTTTCTTCCGCCTTATGGGCGACACATTGCGGGGGATATGATGGCCGCCATCGTCCCAGCCACGCGCACCAACCGCTTTCTGGCACGGATCGGCTTTTCGCCCTGAGGGGCGGGCACGCGCCATCCGTTCCCCCCAACACTGATCTTCCAAGGAAACTACCATGCCCGGCAATTACGATATCGCGGAATTGAAGCGCCTCGACGTGGCGCACCACCTGCCCGCGCAGCAGGATTACAAGCTGATCGAGGATATGGGCGGCAGCCGCATCATCACCCATGCCAGCGGCTGTTACATCCACGATGGCGACGGCAACCGCATTCTGGATGGCATGGCGGGCCTGTGGTGCGTGAATGTCGGCTATGGGCGCGAGGAGCTGGCCGATGTGGCGGCGGCACAAATGCGCGAACTGCCGTTCTACAACACCTTCTTCAAGACGGTTACGCCGCCCACCGTGCTGCTGGCGCAGAAGATTGCCTCGCATACCGGTGGCAAGCTTCAGCACATCTTCTTCAACGCCAGCGGTTCGGAGGCAAACGACACCGTGTTTCGCATGGTGCGCCATTACTGGAAACTGAAGGGCGAACCCAAGCGCACCGTCTTCATCAGCCGCTGGAACGCCTATCACGGATCGACCGTGGCGGGGGTGAGCCTGGGGGGCATGAAGTTCATGCACGAACAGGGCGATCTGCCCGTGCCGGGGGTGGAGCATGTGCGCCAGCCTTACTGGTTTGGCGAAGGCTTCGGCACCGATCCCGCGCGGTTCGCCCATGATTGCGCCGCCGCGATCGAGGAGCGGATTCTGGCCGTGGGGCCGGAAAATGTCGCCGCCTTTATCGGCGAGCCGGTGCAGGGCGCGGGCGGGGTCATCATCCCGCCGCCGGGTTACTGGCAAGAGGTCGAGGCAATCTGCCGCAAATACGGCATCCTGCTGGTCGCGGACGAGGTGATCTGCGGGTTTGGCCGCACGGGCGAATGGTTCGGCCACCAGACCTACGGCTTTACACCGGACATGGTCTCGATGGCCAAGGGGCTGTCGAGCGGATATCTGCCGATCAGCGCCACCGCCGTATCCAGCGACATTGTCGAGGTGCTGAAAACTGGCGGCGATTTCGTGCACGGCTTCACCTATTCGGGCCATCCGGTTTCCGCCGCCGTGGCGATGCGCAATATCGAGATTATCGAGCGCGAAGGGCTGGTCGAACGCACGCGCACCGATACCGGCCCCTATCTGGCCGAGGCGTTGCAGCGCATCGCAGGCCACGAACTGGTGGGCGAAGTGCGCTCGATCGGCCTGCTGGGCGCGGTCGAGATCGTGAGCGAGAAGGGCACCAACAAGCGCTGGGGCGGGAAGGAAGGCAATGCCGGGCCAGTGGTGCGCGATGTGTGCATCAAGAATGGTCTGATGGTGCGCGGCATCCGCGATACCATCGTGATGTGCCCGCCGCTGATTATCAGCCATGACGAGATTGACGAGATGATCGCCATTATCGCCAGATCGCTCGACGAGGCCTTGCCCGCCCTGCGCGCAATCGGCCAGAACGGGGAGAGACTGCCATGATCGTGGGAACCGTTCGCGAGATCAAGAACAACGAATTCCGCGTGGGCCTGACTCCGGAGGCGGCGCAGGAGCTGGTCGCCGCCGGGCACGTTGTGCTGGTGGAAGCAGGCGCGGGGCAGGGCATTGGCGCGGGCGATGATGCCTATGCCAAGGCGGGTGCGCGCATCATCCCCACCGCCGCCGAAGTGTTTGCCAGCGCCGACATGATCGTGAAGGTGAAGGAACCCCAGGCGGTGGAACGCGCCATGCTGCGCGAGGGGCAGGTGCTGTTCACCTACCTCCACCTCGCGCCCGATCCCGATCAGGCGCACGATCTGATCACAAGCGGCGCGGTGTGCATCGCCTATGAAACCGTCACCGATGCAGGCGGCGGCCTGCCGCTCCTCAAACCCATGAGCCAGGTGGCCGGGCGCATGGCGATACAGGCGGGTGCGACCGCGCTGGAAAAGGCCAATGGCGGGCGCGGCGTGCTGCTGGGTGGGGTGCCGGGCGTGTTGCCGGCCAAGGTTGCGATCATCGGCGGCGGCGTGGTGGGCTTTAACGCCGCGCAGATGGCGGCAGGGCTGGGCGCGGATGTGACCATTCTGGATCGCAGCGCCGAAGTGCTGGAGAAACTGGGCATCCATTTCGAAGCCCGCGCCAAGACGCGCTTTTCCAACCGCGCCAATCTCGCGGCCTGCGTGGCGGAGGCGGATCTGGTGATCGGTGCGGTGCTGATCCCCGGTGCCGAAGCGCCCAAGCTGGTCACCCGCGACATGCTTGCCACCATGAAGTCGGGCGCGGTGTTGGTGGATGTGGCGATCGATCAGGGCGGCTGCTTTGAAACCAGCAAGCCCACCACCCATGCCGAACCCACCTATGTGGTGGATGGTATCGTGCATTATTGCGTGGCGAACATGCCCGGCGCGGTGGCGCGCACCAGCACCTATGCGCTGGGCAATGTCACGCTGCCGCATGTGCTGAAACTGGCGGGGCTGGGCTGGCGCGAGGCGCTGAAGCGCGACAGGCATTTGCTTGCGGGCCTGAACATCGCGCACGGCAAGGTGACCTGCGCGCCGGTGGCAGAGGCGCTCGATCTGCCCTTTACCGATCCGGCGGAAGTGCTGGGCTGATGCGGCGCATCGGGCATTATATCGGTGGGCGCGACATCGCCTCGCCAACCGGGCGGCAGGCGCCAGTGTTCAATCCGGCAACGGGCGAGGAAAGCGGCCGCGTGGCGCTGGCCTCTGCTGCCGAGGTGGCCGCGGCGGTGCGCACGGCGGCGGCGGCCTTTCCCGGCTGGGCCGCGACCCCGCCGTTGCAGCGCGCGCGCATCCTGGGCCGCTTCCTGCGCATCCTGGAGGAGCGGACGGGCGAACTGGCGGCGGTGATTACCGCCGAACACGGCAAGGTGCTGTCCGATGCGCGGGGCGAGGTGCAGCGCGGGCTGGAAGTGGTCGAATTCGCCACCGCCGCGCCGCAATTGCTCAAAGGCCAGATGACCGAGAATGTCGGCCGCGATGTGGACAGCCACGCGGTGCGCCAGCCTTTGGGCGTGGTGGCGGGCATCACCCCGTTCAACTTTCCCGCCATGGTGCCGATGTGGATGTTCCCCGTGGCGCTGGCGGCGGGCAATTGCTTCATCCTGAAACCCTCCGAACGCGATCCGTCCGCATCCTTGTTGATTGCGCGCTGGTTGACCGAAGCGGGCCTGCCGGCGGGTGTGTTCAACGTGGTGCAGGGCGACAAGGAGGCGGTCGACGCGCTGCTTGCCGCGCCGCAAGTCAAGGCGATCAGCTTTGTCGGATCGACGCCGATTGCCCGCTATATCTACGAAACCGCCGCGAAGGCGGGCAAGCGGTGCCAGGCGCTGGGCGGGGCGAAGAATCACATGGTCATCCTGCCCGATGCCGATATGGAACAGGCGGCCGATGCGCTGATGGGCGCGGCCTATGGCTCGGCCGGCGAACGCTGCATGGCGATTTCGGTGGCGGTGCCGGTGGGCGCGGAAACCGCGGACCGGCTGGTGGAAATGCTCAAGCCTCGCGTCGCTGCGCTGAAAGTCGCGCCCGGCACCGATGCAGAAGCCGAGATGGGCCCGCTGATCACCGCCGCGCACCGTGACAAGGTGGCCGGCTTTATCGCCAGCGGGGAGGCGCAAGGGGCCAGCCTGCTCGTCGACGGGCGCGGCCTGTCGATGCAGGGGCACGAAGGCGGCTTCTTCCTGGGCGGCACGCTGTTCGACCATGTGACGCCGGACATGGACATCTACCGCGAGGAGATTTTCGGCCCCGTCCTCTCCGTGGTGCGGCGCGACAGTTTCGAGGATGCGCTGGCGCTGGTGAACGCCTGCGAATTCGGCAACGGCACATCGATCTTCACGCGCAGCGGCGATGCCGCGCGCCGCTTCGCCGCTGGCGTTGAAGTGGGCATGGTGGGTGTGAACGTGCCGATCCCGGTGCCGATGGCCTTCCACAGCTTTGGAGGGTGGAAAGCCAGCCTGTTTGGCGACCATCACATGCATGGCGAGGAAGGCTTTCGTTTCTACACCCGTCTGAAAACGGTGACGACGCGCTGGCCCAAGGGCACGGGCGGCGGGGCCGATTTCGTCATGCCCACGATGCGCTAGGTCCGGGCCTCAGGTTTGGGGGCTAGGGCAGGGAAGGTCTTTCCAATTGCCATAACTGCCCCTATTCCCCCGCGCCGGGGCAGAACGGCAAGGGTGATGGCACACGGCAAGTCTGGCAGCGGGCTGGAACATGTATTCCTGGAAAACCGCGCGGCCCTGCTGCGGTTTCTGCGTGCGCGCGGCGCGGGTGAGGCGGCCGAGGATCTTGTGCAGGAGGTGTGGCTTAAAGTGGCCAACGCCCCCGCCGGGCCGGTGGGCGCGCCGCTCTCCTACCTCTATGCCGTGGCCAACCGGCTGATGATCGACCGTTACCGTTCCGCGCACGCCACTGCCTTGCGGGAAAGGGAATGGACGGCGACACAGTTCGACATCGCCACCGGACGAAGCGACGCACCCGATGCAGAGCGGCTGGTGGCGGCGCGCCAACTGGCCGCATTAGTCGAGCAATTGCTGAACGATCTGGAGCCGCCACGCGTGGCGCAGGTGTTCCGCCGGCACCGCGTAGACGGGGTGGCGCAGCGCGATCTCGCCGCCGAATTCGGCGTGAGCCTGAGCACGATCGAGGCCGATCTGCGCAAGGCCTATCGCGCGCTGAACGACTTTCGGGCGAAGATGGAGGTGGCGCAGGATGAGGGTTGAGCGCCATGTCTCCGTCTTACCTGTAAAGGGACCGCAAGATGCAGGCAGATGAGCAGATCCGCGACCAGGCGCTGAGCTGGGCATTACGCACCGGCGATCCCGCTTTTGCCGATTGGGAGGCCTTTACCGCATGGCTGGAAGCCGATCCCGCACATGCTGCCGCCTATGATGCCGTGGCCGCCGCTGTGGCCGATGCGGCCGAAGTGCTGGCGGCAGCACCTGCCAATGATGATGCGCCGTTGCTGTCTGTCGCCCGCCGCCGCTGGATGGGCGGGGCGATTGCGGCCGCGCTGGCGGTGGTCGCGCTGGTGGGGGTCTTGAACCGGCCCGGCGGTGCCGAACTCTACGAAACCGCGCCGGGCGAGACGCAGCTGATCGCGCTCGCCGATGGCAGCACGATTGAACTGGCGGGCGGGACCGTGCTGGAAATGCCCGAAGGCACCTCCACCCGCGAAGCCGTGCTGCGCGAAGGGCAGGCGCTGTTCACCATTGTCCACAATGATGCCGATCCGTTTGTGTTGCTGGCAGGCGCAGACCGGCTGGTCGATGCGGGCACGGTATTCGATGTGAAACTGGGCCAATCCGGCCTCACCCTGGGCGTATCCGAAGGGGCGGTGATCTACAATCCGGCCGCAGCCAATCTGCGGGTCGATGCGGGCAACGGCCTTGTCGCGCGGCCCGGCCGCGCACCCGTGGTCGCCGCGCTTGCCCCCGAACTGGTGGGCGAATGGCGCGAAGGGCGTCTCACTTTCGACATGGCACCCTTGCGCGAAGTGGCCGAGGATCTGACGCGCGCCACCGGCATTGCCTTTACCGCTCGGCCGGGCGGGCGCGATCAGGCGATTTCGGGTAGTATCGTGCTCGCCCCGGTTCTGGCCGATCCGCGCAGCCTGGAAGGGCTGCTGGGCGTCTCGCTGACGCGGCGGGGCGACGGCTGGGAGATCGCGGGACAATAGGCCATGGCGCGCGCGCTGAATCCGCTTTGCAGCCTTGTTGCTCTGACTATGCTCGCCGGGGCAGGCCCGGCCTTTGCCCGGCCCGTGCTGGTGGACAGCCCTGCGGGGCAGGCGGGGCGCGCGGCGATTGCGCTGGCGCGGCAGACCGGCGGCAGCATTGTGATTGCCGACCGGGCGTTGGCCGAACGGCGCGTCCCTGCCATTCGCGGGCGGATGGAACCGCATGAGGCGGCGCGGCGCCTCGCGCAGGCATCGGGCGGGCGACTGGTGCGCGCGGGCGATGGTGCGTGGCGCATCATTCCCACCGCGCCCACGGCGCCATTGCGTGCCATTGCCGCGCCGTCATCTCCCGTGCGCAGTGCCCCGCAGCCATTTGAAGGACCACCTGCCGAAGCGGAACCCGGACAGATCCTCGTCACCGCCAGCAAGCGTGATCTCTCGCTCGATCAATATGCGGGGCAAGCCTCCTTCCTGCCGGGGGAGGAGCTGATCTTTGGCGGGGTTGGCGGGACCGAGCGGATCATGCAGCGCCTGCCCACGCTATCTTCCACCCATCTGGGCAGCGGGCGCAACAAGCTGTTCATTCGCGGCATTGCTGATTCCAGCTTTACCGGGCCGACGCAGGCGACGGTGGGGCAGTATCTGGGCGATTTGCGGCTGACCTATAACGCGCCCGATCCCGATCTGCGCCTCTCGGACATGGAACTGGTCGAGGTTCTCGAAGGGCCGCAGGGCACGCTTTACGGCTCCGGATCGATGGGCGGGATCATTCGCATGGTGCCCAATGCGCCCGAACTGGGCGTGACATATGGCGCAGCCATTCTGGGTGCATCGCAGACCTGGCACGGCGCGGCGGGCGCAGACGCCAATCTGGTGCTCAACCTGCCGTTCCTGGTGGACGATGCGGCTTTTCGCGTCTCGCTCGATATGGCGAGCGAGGGTGGCTATATCGACAAGCCGCTGCTCGGGCGGCGCGATGTCAACCGCACGCAGATCCTCGGCGGGCGTGCCACGCTGCGCTATGAAATCGCGCCTGATTGGACAGTTGACCTGATGGGCGTGGCGCAATCCACCCGTGCGCAGGACAGCCAATATGCCGACCGCGATGGCCCGCCGCTCGAACGATCGAGCGCGGTAGAGGAAGGCGCGGATGCCGATTACGCGCAGGGCCAGTTGGTGCTGTCGGGGCGGCTGGGCGAAGTGCGGCTGCGATCCACCACCGGCATTGTGGGCCAGCAGCTGGAGGAACACTACGAAGCGACCATGCCCGGCGGCCCGCCGCGCCGCTTCGTGCAGATGAACGATACCAGCATGGTGGCCAACGAAACACGGTTGTGGCAGCCGCTGGAGAATCGTTTCGGCTGGGTGCTGGGCCTCAGCTACACGCACAACACCACGCAGCTCACCCGCGCGCTGGAGGGCGAAGGGCAGCGCGCCGCCACCACCGGGGTGACGAACGCGGTGCGTGAATTCACGACCTATGGCGAAGTGAGCGCACTGCTGTTCGATGGCCTGGTGGCGAGCGCTGGCGGCCGTTTCACCCATGCGCGGCTGGGCGGCGAGGGCGAGGATGTGGCTCCGCAATTGCTGGCGCAGATCGCCGGCATCACCGCTGCACGGCGCGAAACCGCATTCCTGCCTGCTGCCTCGCTGCTTGCGAGACTGACGCCTGAAACGCAGCTCTACATCCGCTACCAGCAGGGCTTCCGTCCTGGCGGCCTGGCGATCGAGGGCCAACTGGTGCGCCGGTTCCGCAACGACCGCAATTCCACTTTCGAGCTGGGCCTGCGCCATGGCGTGCCGGGTTCCTCCCCTTTCGAGATGGCGGCCAGCCTGTCCTACACCACCTGGCGCGACATCCAGGCCGATTTCATCGATGCGGGCGGCTTTCCCAGCACCGCCAATATCGGCGATGGCGAGGTGTGGACGGCCAGCTTCAACGCGGGCTGGCGCGTGACGCGTGACCTGCGGGTGGATGCGGGCGTCACCTATAATGACAGCCGGGTGGACGAACCGCGCCCCGAATTTTCGACCCTGCGCCTGACCGAAGTGCCCAATGTCGCGCGCGTGGCGGGCCGGGTGGGCGTGGAGTATGGCGGACGGCTGGACAATGGCTGGGACATCACGGCGCGCGGCTGGGCGGGCTATGTGGGCAAATCGCGGCTGGGGATCGGCCCCGAACTGGGCGATCCGCAAGGCAATTACCTTGACAGCGGGCTGACCCTGCGCGTGGGGCGGCCCGATCTTGGGCTGACGCTGGGCGTCACCAATCTGGCGGACGAAGTGGGCAACCGGTTTGCCCTTGGCACTCCCTTTGCCACCGGGCGCGATCAGATCACCCCGCTGCGCCCGCGCACGGTGCGGCTGGGGCTGGACGCAAGTTTTTGAACGAAATGGCAGGCCGCGGCCAAGGTTGCGGGGCTTTGTCTCCGTCCTGAGGGAAAACACCTTCAGGAAGGATCCCCTTGATGCATCGCCACCTGCTTGCCACCTCGGCCATGGCCGCCGCTCTTGCTCTGCCCGCTATTGCCGGCAGCGCGGCGGCGCAGGACATCACCACCGCGCGCACCACGCCCGCGGCTACTTCCACCATCGCCAATGGCGCGCCGGGCAATCTGCGCATCACCTCCACCGGATCGGTGACCGTGGGTGCGGGCACGGCGGTGACGCAGGACAGCAACCACTCCGTGCTCAATGAAGGCGCGATACGCATCAGCAATGCCGATAATGCGGTTGGCATTGCCGCCAATGCGGGCACCAATGGCACGATCACCAATACCGGCACGATCACGGTGGACGAGAATTACACCCCCACCGATGGCGACAATGACGGCGATCTGGACGGCCCCTTTGCGCTGGGCAGCGGGCGTTACGGCATCCGCACGCTGGGCGCGCATAGCGGCGCGATCACCAATACCGGCACGATCACGGTCGAAGGCAACAATTCCTACGGCATTGCTCTGGGCGGCACGCAGACTGGCAATGTCATCAATAACGGCACCATCAATGTCTTGGGCAACGATACGGTAGGCATCGCGCTGGACGATGTGGCGGGCAATGTCCGCATCGCTGGCGCTGTGACCGTGCGGGGCGAGGATGCCATCGGCGCGCATCTGGCGGGCGATCTGACCGGGCGGCTGGAAGTGCAGGGCACGCTGGCGGCAACCGGCTACCGCAACACCACCGCACCTGCCAACACCGCTTCGCTCGATGCCGATGACCTGCTGCAGGGCGGCCCCGCGCTGCTGGTGGAAGGCAATGTGACCGCCGGCATTGTGGTGGCGGTTCCGCCGCGCGATGCCGACGCCAACAACCCGGACGAGGATTCGGACGGCATACCTGATGCAAGCGAAGGCAGCGGCCAGATCCAGTCCTTTGGCGCGGCACCGGCAATGGTGATCGGCGCGACCGATCGCACGGTGGCCATCGGCCCGCTGGCGGGCACCGCCACGCAATACGGGCTGCAGGTGGATGGCACGGTGCGCGGCGCGGGTGTCTATACCGGCGTGGCATCCACCGGCATCCAGATCGGCGGGCGCGGCGGCGATGTGACCATTGCGAACGGCATCGGCATTGCCGGAACGGTGGGCGCCACCGCTGTCAACGCGAACGCGACCGGGCTGAAGATCGGTGCAGGCACGCAGACCCCGCTGATCCACGTGACCGGCACGGTGGAAGCATCGGCCAACAACGCCGCTTCCGCCAGTGCCACCGCGATCCGGGTGGAAGCGGGTGCGAATGTCCCCACGATCCGCAATGCCGGCCGCGTGCGTGCGGGCGTCGGGGCGGATGGCACGGCCACCGCGATTATTGACCTGTCGGGCAATGTCACGCTGATCGAGAACAGCGGCCTGATCGCCGCGACCGGCGCCACCGCCACCTCCACCCGCAATGTGGCGGTCGACCTTTCGGCCAATACCACCGGAGCCACGCTGCGCCAGACGGTGGTGGGGGCAGGCATCACCGCGCCGTCGATCGAAGGTGATGTGAAGTTTGGCACAGGCAATGACCTGTTCGACCTGGCGGATGGCACCTACAAGGGCACGGCTACATTCGGCGGCGGCAACGATCGGCTCACGCTCAGCGGCGATGCCGTATTTACCGGCACGGCCCGGTTCGGCGCAGGTGTCGATACGCTCAGTCTTGCCGGATCATCGGTATTTTCGGGCGCGGCCGATTTTGGCGGCGGCGCGGATATCCTGACACTGGCGGGCACGGCGCGCTTTTCGGGCACGCTCGCCAATTCGGGCGGGCTGGCGGTGTCGATGACGGGCGGGGTGCTCGATGTAACCGCGCCGGCCACCATCGCCTCGCTCAATGTCAGCGGCACATCGGTGCTGGTCGCCACGCTCGACAAGGATGCGGGCGAAGGCACTTTCCTGACCGTGGCGGGCGAGGCCAGCTTTGGCACCGGCGCGCAGCTTTCCCTTCGCGTGGCTAATCTGGACGATGCCGAAGGCACCTATGCCATTCTTCAGGCTGGCACGCTGACGGGGGCGAGCAATTTGCAGATCACCAACACCACGCTGCCTTTCCTGTTCAAGGCGACGCTGGGGACGGATACGCTGGCCAACCGCCTTTCGGTGACGATTGCGCGCCGCAACGCGACCGAGCTGGGCCTGAACGCGGCGCAGACCAGCGCCTACAGCGCCATTTTCGCCGCGTTGCAGCAGGACGCGCAGATCGAGGATCTGTTCCTCGCCACCACCGATGCGGACAGCTTCCGCCGGGCGGTGAACCAGATGCTGCCCGATCACGCGGGCGGCGCGTTTGACGGCCTGAGCCTTGGGCTGCGCACGCTGGCCCGGCAGCAGGCGGAAGCGACCGGCCCGGTCTATTCCTTCGGCGGGCTCGACATCATCCTCAACGCGGCGGTGTGGAACGGCGGCAAGGACGCGGCCGCAACCGCGGGCTACGATCTGGCTGGGCTAGGCGCGTCGGCGGCGGCGGAAGTGGATACGGGCCTTGGCGCCGTCGGCTTGTCGCTGGGCTGGATGTTCAGCGATTACGATCAGGGCACGGATCGTGCTTCGGTCTATTCGCACAGCTACGAACTGGCGCTCTATTGGCGCGGGCAGTGGGATGGCTTTACCGCCTTCGCGCGCGGTTCGGTCGGCAAGGCCAACTTCAAGGGCGAGCGCATCCTGCGCGGCACGCTGGGCACAACGCCCGTGGAACGCACCGCAACGGGCGACTGGAGCGGCACCTTCACCAGCGCCAGCGGCGGCGTATCCTACGAAACCGGCGGCACCTTCTTCGTGCGGCCTGCGGTCAGTTTCGATTACCTCAGCCTGTCGGAAAAGGGCTTTACCGATACCGGCGGCGGCAAGGCGCTGAACCTGACGGTCGACAAAAGGTCGAGCGACGAATTCGCCGTCAATGGCGGCATCACGGTCGGGATCGACTTTACCGGTACAGGCCCGCGCGATGCCAACTGGTTCCGCGTGGAAGGCGAAGGCGGCTGGCGCGAGATCGTCGGCGGATCGCTGGGGGCCACCACTGCGCGCTTTGAAGGCGGCACCGCCTTCACCATTACACCCGAAGACCGCGAAGGCGGCTGGTTTGCCCGTGCCCGCGCAGTGGGCGGCAACCGCATCTTCGAACTGGGCGGCGAACTGGGTGCGGAACAGCGCAACAGCGATGTCGCCCTGACGCTGCGTGGAACCTTGCGCATGGGGTTCTAAAGCGGGCTTCTGATAGCCGCGAGCCGGTCGCAGGGCTTGCGGCGGGGGTTCCCTTTCGCTTCATCAGGTGCCAAGGGAACCCCCATGGCCCGATCCGCCTTTGTCCGCGAAGATGCCGATACACGGCGGCACAGCCTGATCCAGGCGGCCGCCGCCTGTCTGGCGCAGCAGGGCGCGCGGGGCGTTTCGGTGCGGTCGATCTGCGCGCGCGCCGGGGTATCGGCGGGCCTTCTGACGCATTATTTCGACGGGATCGGCGATCTGATCCTTGCGACTTACCGCGAGACAGGGCGCAAGGTGGCGGATGCGGTGGCGCAGGCCGTGGCGGCGGCAGGCAACGATCCGCGCGCGAGGCTGGAAGCCTATGTCACCGCCAGTTTTCGTCCACCCGTGCTTGATCCTGAATTGCTCGCCACCTGGCTCGCCTTTTGGAGCCTGGTGAAGTCCGATCCCAAAGTGGCCGAAGTGCACGGCGAACTCTATGCCGATTTTCGCGCTGGGCTGGAAGGCCTGCTGCGCGAATATTGGGGCGAGGGGGCGAGGGACGAGGAGGTGCGCCTTGCCGCCATCGCGATCAACGCGCTGGTCGATGGGCTGTGGCTGGAACTGTGCCTGGACGAGCGCGGGCCCTTCAGCCCGGCAGAGGCGGAACGGCTGGCGCTGGACTGGCTCGATGCGATGCTGGCACGCCGAGAGGGTTAGGCGCGCTCAGCCGCCAAGCAAGCGGCCCACAAAACGGCGATCCGCCAGAATGGCCGCCGCCGCATTGTGCCCCGGCGCGCCGGTGACCCCTCCGCCCGGATGGGTGCCTGCGCCGCACATATACAGCCCCTTTACCGGCCCGCGATAACTGCCGTGGCCCAGCACCGGGCGCGCGGCCCAAAGCTGATCCAGTCCCATATTGCCGTGCATGATGTCCCCGCCGATGAGGCCAAACTTGCGTTCGAGATCGAGCGGCGAATGAATCTGCCGCGCGATCACGCTGGCGCGGAAGCCGGGCGCGTGTGCCTCCACCGTGTCGATGATGCAGTCCGCCGCCGCCTCGCGCTCGTCATCCCAGCTTCGGCCGTCTGGCAATTCGGGTGCGAATTGCTGGCAGAACAGGCTCGCAACATGTTGACCTTTTGGGGCAAGGCTATCGTCCGCGGTGGAGGGGATGAGCATTTCGACAATGGGCTGCTTCGACCAGCCGTATCGCTTCGCATCGAGGAAAGCTGCGTCCATGTAGTCGAGCGTGGGGGCAATGATGATGCCGCTCTGGTGATGCTCGCCCGCTTCGGGCAGGCAGGTGAAGCGCGGCAATTCGGACAGCGCCACATTCATGCGAAAGGTGCCGCTGCCCGCCTTGAACCCGCGCATCCGGCGGCGGAAGTCGGTCGGAAGATCAGCCGGGGCCATCAGCCGCTCATAGAGCAGTTTCGGCCCCACATTGGCAGCGACAAGACCGCCCGCGATCTCCTCCCCGCTCGCCAGCTTCACGCCTACGGCCCTGCCGCCATCGACCAGCACCTGCGCTACCGGGCTTTCGAGGCTGATTTCGACGCCCAGTTTCCGGCACGCCTGCGCCATTGCCTGCGTGATTGCGCCCATGCCGCCCACCGCATGGCCCCATGCGCCTTTCTTGCCGTTCACTTCGCCAAAGACATGGTGCAGCAGCACATAGGCGCTGCCCGGCGTATCGGGGCTGGCGTAATTGCCGACCACCGCGTCAAAGCCGAACGCCGCCTTCACCGCCTCGCTTTCAAACCACTGGTCGAGCATTCCGCGCGCGGATTTGGCGAACATGTCGAGCAGATCGCGCTTGGCTTCCAGCGGCAGGCTGGCCAGAGGGCGCCCTTGCGCGGCGGCAGCGATAACCATGCGCAGCCCTTCGCCCGCATTGGGCGGTGCCTTCAGCGCAAGGGCGCGCAGGATATCGGCAATGCGTTCCAGCGCGTCGTAATAGGCGGGCAACGCCTCGGCATCGGCGGCGGAGAATTTGCGGAATTCCTCCTGCGTTTTCAACAAACCTCCACCTAGCTTGAGGTAGCGTCCGTCCTCCTGCGGCAGGAAATTGCTGATCGGCCGTTCGACCACGCGGTAGCCGTAATCAGCCAGCCGCATATCCGCGATCACTTTGGGTTGCAGCAGGCTGACGGTGTAACTGGCGGTGGAATTGCGGAAGCCGGGATGGAACTCCTCGGTCACTGCCGCGCCGCCGACCACGTGCCGCGCTTCCAACACGCGCACTGACAAGCCGGCGCGGGCAAGGTAGAAGGCGCAGGTCAGGCCGTTATGGCCGCCGCCCACGATCAGGGCATCGTATCTCTTGGTCATGGGCGCGTGTGATCCTTGCTTGTTTTACATTCGTAAGACAAGATCGAAGGCCAGGCAAGAAGGGGATCGGCAATGGTGCGGTGGATCGGGGCGATAGCGGCGCTGATGCTGTGCATGATGCCCGCCCTGGCGCAGGCGCAAACCACCTATGTCCATGCCGGGCGGCTGGTCGATGTGCAAGCGGGCCGCGTGCTGACCGATCAGCGCATCACGATCGAGGGCGAGCGGATCGTGGCGGTGGAACCATGGAGCGCACCGCCCGAAGGCGCCACCGTGATCGACTGGTCACAACTCACGGTGTTGCCCGGCCTGATCGACGCGCATACCCATCTCGCCGATTGGGGGCAGACCGATAATGTGGCCGAACCGCTGCTGCATTCCCCGCAGAAAATCGCGCTGATTGGGGCGCATCACGCGCGGCTGACGCTGGAGGCAGGCTTTACCAGCGTGCGCGATGTCGGCACCTTCCGCGCCTTTGGCGATGTCGCGCTGCGCGATGCGATCAACCGCGGCTGGGTGCCGGGGCCGCGCATGTGGGTGGCAGGCGCCTATCTCACCGTGCCGGGCGGCGGGGGCGAAGTAACTGGCTTTGCCCACGGCGTGACCGTGCCCGAAGACATGCGCGTGGGCGTGGTGCGCAACGCCGACGAAATGCGCGCGGCGGCCCGTTACCTTTTCCAGCAACGCGTCGATTTCCTGAAACTGATCGCCACCGGTGCGGTGCTGGCCGAGGGGACAGAGCCGGGCGCGATGGAATTGACCGAGGACGAAATGCGCGCCGCAGTCGATGTGGCGCGTGGTTACGGCAGCTATGCCACCGCGCACGCGCACGGGGCCGAAGGGATCAAGGCCGCGATCCGCGCCGGGGTGCGCTCTATCGAACATGCCAGCCTTATCGATGACGAAGGCATACGCATGGCGCGCGAGGCGGGCGTGTGGCTGGTGATGGATGTCTATAACGGCGATTTCATCGACGAGGTGGGCACGCGCGACGGCTGGCCCGCCGATATGCTGCGCAAGAACCGCGAGACGACCGATGAACAGCGCGCCGGCTTTGCCCGCGCGGTGGCGGCGGGCGCGCGCATCGCCTTTGGCACCGATGCGGGCGTGTTTCCGCATGGGGATAACGCCCGCCAGTTCGCCTATATGGTGCGCCACGGAATGACGCCGATGCAGGCGATCCGGAGCGCGACGATTGAAGTTGCCGACATGATGATGACGCAGGATGTGGGCGCGATTGCGCCGGGCCGCTATGCCGATATGGTCGCCGTTTCCGAAGACCCGCTGGCCGATATCACCGCGCTGGAACGCATCGCCCATGTGATGAAAGGCGGCGCCCTGGTGCGCTGAGTCGCCGCCGCGACTTGCGGCCAAAATGCGGCGCACACGGCTCGCTTCACCGCATCAACCCCTCCTGCTGTCCCTCCTTTGGGTATCCTTTTCCAAAGTGTTCATCTGCCAGACAGGTTGATGACGAAAAATCAGCTCAAGCGACACAATTGGATACATTTCGATCCTTGTGAGTTTAGATCACCTGCATGGCAGGTTTTGCTTTGTTCCGCTGGCAATGATGCCTGCGGGATTGGGATGATATTTGCTTGGGCGGGATTGAATTGGAAGGATGTCTTTATGAAGAGTCGATCTGGCATCAAGTATGCAGGGCTTTTTGTTTCGGCGGCTGGACTTGCCTTTTCGGGCACGGCCTTGGCGCAGCAGGCCGATGCCCCCTGGGATGAAAACAGCATCACCGTTCAGGGCAGCGCGCCCGCCGATCTGGAAGGGCTGGCCGCAGGGCCGGAAATCGAAGGACTGATTTCGGCCCGCGGTTTCGAGACTTTGCAGGTGACGGGCGCCGATGGAACCGCCACCACGGTTTATATCAGCGATGCCACACAGGTGCGCGGGCGCGGCGGGTTTCTGGGCCTTGGTCGGACTGAAGCCAACGCCGCTGCGCTGATCAACGGCCTGCCGGTTACCGTGCAGACGGTGCAGTGGAATGGCGGCCTCGTCGCCAGCCGCATCCGGTACCGCGATGCCGATATGCAGACTGCCGCGATGATCCAGACCGGCACCGCCCAGCGCTTTGGCGAAAACGAAATGGCGATCCGGCAGAACGCCGCCGCCACCGAAGCGTTGCGCGGGCGCGTGGGCAGTATCGACCAGTACAACATCAAGAATACCACCAATGTCTATTTCGACACCGGCCGCTGGCAGATCAGCCCCGCCGCGCAGGCCGAATTGTGCGAGGCGGCGCGGCAGGCCGAGCAGATGGACAACGCGCTGTTGCTCGTCGTCGGCTACACCGACGCCGTGGGTGACGAGGAGTTCAACCAGCAATTGAGCGAGCGGCGCGCGGGCCGCGTGGTCAATCATCTGCAACAGCAATGCGGCTGGGCGCCGTGGCGGATGCTGACCCCCACCGGAATGGCCGAAGCCGATCCGCTGGCGGATAATTCGACCCCGGCCGGCCGCGCGCAGAACCGCCGCGTGGCGGTCAACATCCTTGTCAGCAAGGCGGTTGACGGGATCTAAACGAATGGGCCGGGGCGCGGCGCTGATGCTGCCGCCCCGGCCTCCGCCTTATTCCCCGCCAATGCCGCGCAGATAGCGGTCATACCAGCCAAGGCTGCGCTCGATCCGATCCTTCAGGTAACTGGGCACGGAAAGCCCGTGGTTCTGCCCCGGATATACCACCAATTGGGTGGGGACTTCGTTGCTGAGCAATGCCTGATACATCGCCAGCGAACCTTCGCACGGCACATTCCAGTCCTCTTCCGCGCACATATACAGCGTGGGCGCGGTGATCTGGCCTGCGCGGTAGAAGGGGTAGGAAATCTCCAGCCAGCGATCGAGGTTTTCCCACGGCTTGCCCAGTTCCAGCACATAGTCGCGGCCATATTGGTCGACGCCAAATCCGCCGAGGAAATTGGCCATGCCTGCGCCCGATACGGCGGCGGCAACGCGCGGGTCGCTGGCGATCATGTAATTGGACAGGATGCCGCCATAACTCCACCCGCCAACGCCGATGCGTGCAGGATCAGCAATGCCGCTGGCGATTGCCCAACTGATCCCGGCGCTGATGTCGGCGGCATCGGGGCCGCCCCACCGGGCCATCTGCGCCTGCGCAAAGGCGGCGCCGCGCCCGGATGACCCGCGTGGATTGATGCCCAACACCGCATAGCCGCGCGCGGCGAACACCTGCCAATCGGCCATGAATTCGTGGCTGAACTGGTAAACCGGCCCGCCATGCAGCCGCACGATCATGGGCAGGCCGCGCGCATCCTCCTGCCCCGGCGGGAGCAGCAGCATGCCGTGGATTTCGACCCCGTCGCTCATAAAGCTGACATCGCGCGTGGCGGCCAATTGCCGCGTCGCCACCCAGGCGTTGTGGGGGGACAGGGTGCGCGGGGCCGCCTCCACCGTGCGCAGTGCCGTGGGTGTCATCGCATCGCCATCGAGCACCGCGATGCGCGATCCGTCGGGGCTTTGCGCAAAGCCATAGGCAAAGCGCTGGCCCCGCGTCAGATATTCCACCCGGTCCGTCGCCGGATCGATGCGGGCAAGCCAGGTATCGCGGTCGCCCTCCACCAGTGCCAGAATGTGGCGGCCATCGGCGGTGAAGCGCGGGTGATAGAACCAGCGGTCGATCTGCGCCGGCATGATCTCGCGCCCCGTGGCAAGATCGGCCACCACGAGTTGCAACGGGTTGTACCAGGTCTCCTCCGGCGGGCCGCTGCGCAGCCAGACCAGCCGCGTGCCATCGGTTGACCATTGCGGGCCGCCGCCTTCGAGGCCGGGATCGGCATCCTCGCCTGCAAAGGTGCTGATGCGCCGCGCTGCGCCGCCGCTGGCGGGCATCACATATACATCCGAACACCGCAGGCGGCCCACCGGATCGCATTCGCGGCTGACATAGGCGATCTGCGTTCCATCGGGCGAGAAGGCGGGCAGATCGGCATCGAAACCGCCCGTTGTGATCTGCGTCGCGGTGCCGCTGGCAATCTCGATGCGGAACAGATGCGTGCGCCGGTCGTCCACCCAGCCGCGGTAATCCTCGCGCGCGGCAAAGCGGGTGATGACGATGGGTGCCGGGATGGCGGGCGGCGTGGCGGAGATGTTCGCCCCCACTTCGGACACGGCAACCGCGCTGCGCCCGTCGGGGGCAAGCGTGAAGCGGCTGACACCTGCGGCAAGGTCGCTGACCTTGCGCGGGGGTGCGCCGCCCTCGCTCACCCATAATTGCGTCGCCTCGCCCTCTGCCCCGCTGCGCAGGAAGGCGAGCACGCGGCCATCGGCGCTCCAGGCCGGGCTGGATTCGTCGCGGTCGAGCGTGGGGAACAGCGGCGCGGCACCGCTGCCATCCCAGCGCGCCTGCCACAGATCGGACTGGAATGCATCGCCATCGCCGGGGCCGGTGAGGACATAGGTGACCGCATTGCCATCGGCGGTAAAGATCGCGTCGGACAGATCCTCGATCCGCAGCATGTCGTCGCTGGTAAACGGCGTCTGCGCGGCGAGCGGGCTGGCGATGAAACCCAGGCCCAATGCCACAACGGATACGAAAGCGGTTGTCCTCATGATGTCCCCGGCCCTAATTTTACGATTGGACAATTTGTGTTGGACTTGGCTGCGCCATTCGGCAGATTGTTGCAAGTGTGACGATTGAGGGACGGATGGTTTTTCCTGCCTCTTGGGGGAGTTTGCCGATGAAAATCCGCGCAACTGCATCGCTTGTGTCGCTCTGTGTCGCTTTGGGTGCCTTTGCGTCCCCCGCCTTGGCCGCGCCCGACCAGGTGCTGGCGCGGCAGCTTCTGGACGACCTGATTGCCAGCAATACCGCGCCCAGCGGTGGGCCGGATACGCGCCACGCAGTGGGTCTGTTGGTCGATGCACTGCGCGCCGAGGGCTTTCCCGAAGAAGATATCCATGTTGTTGGCATATCCGAGGAATTGCCCAGCCTCGTCGCCCGCTACCGCTCCCCCGATCCCAAGGCGGGCGCGGTGCTGATGATGGCGCATATCGACGTGGTCGAAGGGCTGGAAAGCGACTGGAGCTATCCCCCCTATCAGGCCACCGAAGAGGACGGCTGGATCTATGGCCGCGGTTCCACCGACAACAAGGCGGGCGTGGCGATGCTGGTCGCCTATTTCATCGCGCTTCACCGCGAAGGCTTTGCGCCCGACCGCGACCTGATCCTGATGCTGACCGCGGACGAGGAGACCAACGGCTTTTCCGCCAACATGCTGAGCACCACGCAGCGCGACCTGATTGCGGCGGACTTCGCGCTCAACACCGATGGCGGCGGGGTGATCGCCGGGCCGGATGGCGCGCCGCTGGCCTTTGTGATGCAGACGGCGGAGAAGGTCTATGTCACCTATGCCTTCACCGCCAGCGATCCGGGCGGGCATTCCAGCCTGCCCAAACAAGACAGCCCGATTTCCGCCGTGTCGCGCGCATTGGCGGCGCTGGAGGATTACCACTTTCCCATCAATCTCAACGAGATATCGCGCGGCTTTTTCAGCAATTGGAGCGTGGTCGCCCCGCCCGAAGACCGTGCCTTGCTGGCGGCGATGGCGGCATATCAACCGGGTGAGGCCGAGCCGGAAGGGCTGGCGGCGCACCCCTATTACAATTCGCTGGCGCGCACCACTTGCGTTGCCACGCAGATTGGCGGCGGCCATGCCGAAAACGCCCTGCCGCAAACCGCGCGCGCCGTGGTCAATTGCCGCGTATTGCCGCAGGAAAGCGCGGAGAGCGTGGAGCAGCGCCTCACCGCTCTCGCCGCGCCGCACGGTGTGCAGGTGGAGACGGTGTTCCCCTATATGGCCAGCCCGCCCAGCCTGCCGCGCGAGGATGTGACCGGCCCGGTTACTGCATTGGCGCACCGTCATTTTGGCACCATTCCGGTGATCCCCGAACTCAGCACCGGGGCAACCGACGGCGCCTTTATCCGCAATGCCGGCATCCCGGTTTACGGCGTAAGCGCCATTCTGGAAGACCCCGCCGACATCCGCGCACACGGCATGGATGAACGGATTGCGGTGACCGCCTATCAGCGGTCGGTCGCCTATTGGTATGATCTGGCCAAGGCGGTTTCGACGCTTGATTGAAAGCCTGTTTTACATCTGTTAAACAAGCCTTCGGTCAACTGAGGACAGGTTTTGGCATCAGCCGCGCAGTACGATGCCGTCATCATCGGCGGCGGGCATAACGGCCTGACCTGCGCCTTCTATCTGGCGCGGGCGGGCAAGCGTGTCTGCGTGCTGGAGCGGCGGCACATCGTGGGCGGCGCGGCGGTGACCGAGGAGTTTGCGCCCGGTTTCCGCAATTCCACCGCTAGCTATTCGGTCAGCCTGCTCAGCCCGCGCGTGATTGCCGACATGGATCTGGCCCGCCACGGTCTGACGGTGAAACTGCGCGAGGCGGGTTATTTCGTGCCGCTGGGCGATGCGGATTATGTGCTGCTCCCCAAGGATCCTGCGGAAAAGCTCGCCGCGATTGCCGCGCGGTCGCCCCGCGATGCGGCGACGTGGCCAGAATACAACCGGCGGCTCGATGTGCTGGCCGCCTTGCTGCGCGAGAACCTGCACGAAACCCCGCCCAATCTGGGCGGCGGCCTGAGCCAGCTTCCCGGCACCCTCGGCCTTGGCAATCGGCTGCGCAAGCTGGGGCTGGAAGGGCAGGGTGACCTGATCGACCTGTTTGGCAAGAGTGCAGGCGAAATCCTTGATTCCTGGTTCGAGGATGACGCGCTGAAAGGCATGTTGGCCTTCGATGCGCTGACCGGCAATTACGCCAGCCCCTATACTCCCGGCACCGCCTATGTGCTGCTGCACCATGTGTTCGGGCAGGTGAACGGGGTGGATGGGGCATGGGGCCACGCGATGGGCGGGATTACGCAGGCGATGGCGCGCGCTTGCGAAGAAGCGGGCGTTACCATTCGCACCGAGGCCCCGGTGGCGCAGGTGCTGCGCGATAATGGCGCGGCGGCGGGCGTGCGGCTGGACGGTGGTGAGGAGATCACCGCGCCCGTGGTGGCCGCCAATGTGAACCCCCGGCTGCTGTTCAGCCAGATGCTGCCCAATGATGCGGTGCCGCCCGCCTTTGCCCGGCGGATGCGCGACTGGCGCTGTGCCAGCGGCACCTTGCGGATGAATGTGGCGCTCACCGAATTGCCGCGCTTCACCTGCCTGCCATCGGAAGGCGAGGGGCGGCACCACCGCGCCAGCATCCTCATCACCCCTTCGCTTGGCTATCTCGAACGCGCCTTTGACGATGCCCGCCAGTTTGGCTGGGCGCGCCAGCCTGCGATCGAGCTGCATATTCCCAGCACGATCGATCCCTCGCTCGCCCCGCCCGGTTGCCATGTCGCCAGCCTGTTCTGCCAGGGCTTCGCACCGCAGCTTCCCGATGGGCGAAGCTGGGAGGATGCGCGCGAGGCGGCTGCCGATACGGTGATCGACACGATCACCCGCTACGCCCCCAATTCCCGAGCCAGTGTTGTGGGCCGCATGGTGCTGACCCCGCTGGATCTGGAACAGCGGCTGGGCCTTGTGGGCGGCGATATCTTCCACGGCTCGCTGCGGCTCGACCAATTGTTCAGCGCGCGGCCTGCTGTGGGCCATGCCGATTACCGGATGCCATTGCCGGGCCTCTATCTGTGCGGGTCGGGCGCGCATCCCGGCGGCGGGGTGACCGGCATTCCCGGCCACAACGCCGCGCGCGAAATCCTCAAAGACATGAACAGCCGCCGCTTTGCGCGGCGCAAGCAATTGACCGGAGTGACGCCATGAACCTGATGACATCCCCGCCGCGCCAATCAGGTGCCGACCAGTCGGGCTGGAGCCTGCCCGCATGGACCTATTTCGACGAGGATTTCCAGAAGCTGGAGAAACGCCACATCTTCCTTCCCGCGTGGCATCTGGTGTGCCATGTCTCCGACCTTCCGCGCGCGGGCGATTACCGCACCTTTTCCATGATGGGCGAACGCGCGCTGGTGTTGCGCGGCAAGGACGGGCAGATCCGTGCGTTCCACAATGTATGCCCGCACCGCGCGGCGCGGCTGGTGGATGGTGACGCGTTCGGCGATGGCGGTGGCAATTGCGGCGGGCGGATGACCTGCCCCTATCACGCATGGAGTTTTGCACTCGATGGCAAGCTGCTCGCCGTGCCGTTCATCGAGGAATACGAGAATTTCGACAAGGCCGACTTCGGCCTGTTCCCGCTGGAACACGGGATTGCCCACGGCTTCGTCTATGTCCGCTTTGGCTCCGGCACCGAAACGCTGGAGGAATATCTTGCCCCCGTGGCTGAGGAAATGGGCATTTACCGCTTTGCCGAAATGGGCCCGATTGGCCCCATCCGTAGCCGTATTCGCGAGGTGAACTGGAAGAACGCCTGCGACAATTATGTCGATGCGCTGCATGTGCGCGTGGCGCATCCGGGGCTGAACAGCCTGGTGCGCGACACCTATCGCCTCTCGGTCGATCGCGGGGTGGACAAGATCTTTGCCCATGCGGGCGCGGGAAAGAGCGCCCATGCCAGCGTGACGGCCTACCGCCGCTTCCTGCCGCGCGTCGATCACCTGCCCGAAGAGCGGCAGAATATGTGGACATATTACCGCCTGTTTCCGGGGCTGATGTTCGATGTCTATCCCGATCAGATCGATTTCATGCAGTTCATCCCCGTCAGCCCGACGCGCTGCATCCTGCGCGACGGGGCCTATGCCCTGCCCGATGCGCGGCGAGAGATGCGCGCGGCGCGGTATCTCAACCAGCGTATCAACCGCGATGTGAATGCCGAGGACAAGGCGCTGATCGAACGGGTGCAGGATGGCATGGGCACCGCGCCGTTCAAGGCGGGGCCGCTGGGAAGGAACGAGATCTGCCTGCGCGCCTTTGCCCAGCGGATGCGCGCGACAATCCCCATCGCGGCAGAGGTGGAGCATCCGGGCCGCGAAAGGTTGCAGGCGGCGCTGGACGCGGCATAAGGAGGCAATGAGCCACCGCATCTATGCCATGACCTTTGCCCGCATCCATGCGGCACTGCTCGCCAAGGTGGAACGCAAAGGGCGTAGCCGCGAGGAACTCGATGCGGTGATCGGCTGGCTGACCGGCTACGACGCCAGCGGCATTGCGGATTCCGTAGCAGATGGGCGCGACATGGCGGCATTTTTTGCCAGCGCGCCCGCGCCCAATCCGGCCCGAATGGATGTGACCGGCGTGGTGTGCGGCGTGCGTGTGGAAAATGTCGAAGAACCGTTGATGCGCGATATCCGCGTGCTCGACAAACTGGTGGACGAACTGGCGAAGGGCCGTCCGCTGGCCAAGGTTCTGCGCCAGCAATGACCGCGGCCGATGCGATTGCCCGCCTCGAAGCGCTGGTGGCGCGCGATCCGCAATCGGCCGATGGCTGGCGCGCGCTGGGCGATGCGTGGACCGCGCGGGGGAACACGGCAGCTGCCGATGCCGCCTATGCGCAGAGCATCCGCGCCGCCACCCGCGATCCCGAATTGCTGCGCGCCGCCAACGCGCTGGTGGCGGGCGAGCTAGCCGTGGCCGAACCGATCCTGCGCGCGCGGCTGAAACGGGCGCCCACCGATGTGGCGGCGATCCGTATGCTGGCCGAACTCGCCAGCCGCCTGGGCCGTTATGGCGATGCCGAAAAGCTGCTGGCGCGTGCGCTGGAGCTGGCCCCCGGTTTCCGCGCCGCACGGCACAATTACGCGCTGGTGCTGCACCGGCAGAACCGCGCGGGCGATGCCTTGACGCAGATCGATATCCTGGCCGCGGAGGAGCCGGACAATCCCGCGCTCGCCAATCTGAAAGCCGCCGTGCTGGGCCGCATCGGTGAATATGAGGACGCGCTGGAGCTTTACGCCCGTGTGCTCGATCGCCAGCCCAACCAACCCAAGGTGTGGATGAGTTACGGCCATGCGCTCAAGACCGTGGGGCGGCAGGGTGATGCGGTGGACGCATACCGCCGCGCCATCGCGCTGGAACCGGGCATGGGCGAGGTGTGGTGGAGCCTTGCCAATCTCAAGCGCGTCACCTTTGATGCGGACGACATCGCCGCCATGCGGGCCGCGCTCGAACAGGACAGCCTGACAGCCGAAGACCGTTTTCACCTGCATTTCGCGCTGGGCAAGGCGCTGGAGGATGCGGGCGATTACGCTGCCTCTTTCGCGCATTATGCCGAAGGCAACCGCCAGCGCCGCGCCATGGTGCGGTACGACCCGGACGAGATTGCCGCCCATGTGCAGCGCAGCGCCGCGCTGTTCACGCCCGCCTTCTTCGCGGAACGGCAGGGCCATGGCTCCTCCGCGCCTGACCCGATCTTCATTCTGGGAATGCCGCGCGCAGGCTCCACGCTGATCGAGCAGATCCTTGCCAGCCACAGCATGGTGGAAGGCACAATGGAACTGCCCGACCTGCCGCAGATCGCCGCGCGGCTGGGCGGGCGGAAATTGCGCAGCCAGGACAGCGCCTATCCCGAAGTGCTGGCCGATCTTTCGCCGCACGAATGTGCGGCGCTGGGCGAGGAATATCTCGAACGCACGCGCATCCAGCGCAAGACCGATGCGCCTTTCTTCATCGACAAGATGCCCAACAATTTCCTGCATGTGGGGCTGATCCGCCTGATCCTGCCCAATGCGAAAATCATCGACGCGCGGCGGCATCCGCTCGCCTGCTGCTTTTCCAACTTCAAGCAGCATTTCGCGCGCGGGCAGGCGTTCAGCTACGATCTGGCCGAGCTGGGTGCCTATTACCGCGGCTATACCCAGGCGATGGCCCATTTCGACGCCGTGCAGCCGGGCGCGGTGTACCGCGTGTTTTACGAAGCTGTGGTGGATGATCTGGAAGGCGAGGTGCGCCGCCTGCTGGCTTATCTCGGCCTGCCGTTCGAGGAGGCATGCCTCAATTACCACGCCAGTGCGCGGGCGGTGCGCACCGCCAGTTCCGAACAGGTGCGCCAGCCGATCTTCCGCGAGGGGCTGGACCAGTGGCGGCATTACGAGGAGTGGCTGGAGCCGCTGAAAGAGGCGCTAGGCCCGGCGCTTTCGGGCTATCCCTTCGCCACCTGAGGCGGGCCCGCCACTGTGATGCAATTGCCATAGCGCGTCGGCATTGCGAACCGGTTTCGCCGGGAACTTGACAGGCCGCCGAATTGCAGTTCTCTTACAGTTGTTCAACAAGCGAAGCCTGCCGCAAGACAGGGACTTCCGGGCCATTCCAGGGGGGAGTGCGTTACAGGGACCAACCGAAATCCGCGGGATGCCTGCCAGGCACGAAGAAGGCGCAGCCCCCGCGCGACCGGCAATGAGGGATCATACGATGGCTAGCAAGATTTACGCATATCGCTGCATTCGCGCCCGCCGCCTGGCAGCTTCCGTGCTGCTGGGTTCCACCATCCTCGCCAGCGGCCATGTCGCCGCGCAGGAGGCAGTGGCAGAAGCGGAGGAGGTCGATCCCAATGTCATCCTCGTCACCTCGCAGCGGCGCGTGGAAAACCTTCAGGATGTGCCGCTCAGCGTGCAGGTGCTGGGTGAGCAGCAGCTCGACAATCTGCAGGTCACGAGCCTGGAGGATTACGTCAAGTTCCTCCCCTCGGTCACCACGCAGAACCTGGGCGGGCCGTTCAGCCAGCTGGTCTATATGCGCGGGGTCGCCAGCGGCGGGGACGGGAACCATTCCGGCCCGCTGCCTTCGGTCGGCACCTATCTGGACGAACAGCCGATCACCACGGCGCAGGGAAATCTCAATGTTCACCTGTATGACATCGCCCGCGTGGAGGCGCTGGCCGGGCCGCAGGGCACGTTATTCGGCGCGTCGAGCCAGGCGGGCACGATCCGCCTGATCACCAACCGGCCCGATGCATCCGGTTTTGCGATGAGCGCGGATGCCGAACTCAACTGGATCGATGGCGGGGAACCGGGCGGTTCGCTGGAAGGCATGGTCAACCTGCCATTGTCCGACGGCATCGCTCTGCGCGCGGTCGGCTGGTATGTGCGCGATGGCGGCTATATCGACAATGTGCGCGGTGTGCGCACCTTCCCCTCCAGCGGCGAGACTGACGATAACCAGGCGCTGGTGGAGGACGATTTCAACGATGTCGAAACCTATGGCGCGCGTATTGCGCTGGGGATCGAGCTGGACGACAACTGGACGGTGACCCCTGCCATCATGGCGCAGCGGCAGAACACCGACGGCGCGTTCTCGTTCAATCCGGCGGTGGGCGATCTGCAGACGCAGGTCTACCGCGACAATTTCGCCGACGACGAATGGTATCAGGCATCACTGCTGATCGAAGGGCGGATCGGCAATTTCGATCTGGTCTATTCGGGTGCCTATCTGGACCGCGCGATCGATGCGCTGACCGATTATTCGGACTACGCCTATTTCTACGACGTGCTGTATGGATATGGTGCCTATTTCGTGGGCGATTGCCCGGCGCAGGATTTCTCCTGCCCGATGGTCAACCCCTCGCAGTATTTCGCGAGCGAAGACCGCTTTACCAAGCTGAGCCAGGAATTGCGCCTGTCGACCGATATTGGCGAGCGCATCCAGTTCCAGACGGGCGTGTTCTACCAGCGGCAGACGCACGATATTCAGCAGCAATATATCATTGACGATATTGCCGATTTCATCTCGGTTCCCGGCTGGAATGACACGATCTGGCTGACCAAGCAGGACCGCGTGGACCGCGACTTTGCCGTGTTCGGGCAAGCGACGGTGGCGCTGACCGACGAATTGTCGCTGACCGGCGGCCTGCGCTATTTCCGTTACAACAACACGCTGATCGGTTTCTTCGGCTATTCCGACGGGTTCAGCGGATCGACCGGGGTTGCCGCCTGTTTCGGCCCGGCCAGCACCGATGGCGCGCCCTGCACCAATCTGGGCGTGCCGGTCGCAGGCGGCGGGGTTGCGCCGCGCCGGTCAAAGGATGACGGGCTGATCCATCGCCTTAACATCGACTGGAAATTCACGCCCGACAACATGGTCTATGCCACCTGGTCGCGCGGTTTCCGCCCCGGCGGCACCAACCGGCGCGGCGGCCTGTTCGGATACCAGGCCGATTACCTGACCAATTACGAACTGGGCATGAAGCATACCTTCCTAAATGGTGCGCTGCGCTGGAACACGGCGCTTTTCCAGCTCGACTGGAACAATTTTCAGTTCGCCATCCTTGGCCCCAACGGTCTGACCGAAATTCGCAACGCGGCGCAGGCGCGTATTCGCGGGCTGGAATCGGATCTGACCTTGCGCCCGGATGACAACCTGTCGATCGGGGCAGGGGTCACATTCCTTGATGCCAAGCTGCGCGAGAATTACTGCGGCTTCACTGATGCCAATGGCGATCCGGTGACGGTGTGCCCCAATCCGCAGGCTCCGGCGGGAACGCGGCTGCCCGCTTCGCCCGATTTCAAGGGCAACCTGACCGTGCGCTACGAATGGGACATGGACAGCGACCTGCGCGCCCATGTGCAGTTTGCCGGCGTCTACCAGACCGAAATCCGCGCCGAATTGCGGTTGGATGACGATGCCCTGATCGGGCGGCAGGATCCCTATGGCACGATTGACCTGGCCTTTGGCGTGACCAACGGCAATTCGGGCTGGCGGGCCGAAGCCTATGTCACCAATGTGACCGACACGCGGGGCGAGGCGTATCTTTCCACGCAATGTTCCACCAGTGTGTGCGCCAATCCGGTGAATGGGATCGTCTACCAGGTGCCCAACCAGCCGCGCACCTTCGGCCTGCGGGTGGGTTACAGCTATTGACCGGAGCGGCGGACGCGTGATGCGGGCGGGGCTTCGCCGGTGAGTGAAGTGCCGCTCGCCGCAGCGCGTTCCACCGCGGGCAAGATGGGCCGCTGGATGGCGGTATCGCTCGTCGTGGGCAACATGATCGGGTCGGGCATATTCCTGCTGCCGGCCGCGCTCGCCCCGCTGGGTTGGAACTCGGCGCTGGGCTGGCTGCTGACGATTGCGGGCGGGCTGTGCCTTGCCGCGACCTTTGCCTGGCTCGCGCGCGCCATGCCGGTGGCGGGCGGCCCCTATGCCTATTCCGCTGCCGCCTTTGGCCCGCTAACCGCCTTTCTGGTGACGTGGAGTTACTGGATCAGCCTGTGGATCGGCAATGCCGCGATTGCGGTGGCGGGCGTCAGCTATCTGGGCGCGTTCGTGCCGGGGCTGGCGACAGTGCAGGGCGGGGATGCGCTGGCCGCCGTGGTGATGATCTGGGCGCTGACGTTGCTCAACCTGCGCGGTGCGCGTTCGGCGGGCGGGTTCCAGCTGGTCACGACGCTGATCAAGATCGTGCCACTGGTGCTGGTGCTGGTTCTGGCGGCCATGGCCCTGGGATCGGGCGAGGCTAGCCTGCCGCCCTTGCCGCACGTGGGAGAGGCAGGCGGGCTGGAGGCCGGGCTGGTCACTGCGGCTGCCACGCTCACGCTGTGGGCCTTGCTGGGGCTGGAATCAGCCACGGTTCCGGCGGACAGCATTGCCGATCCGGAACGCAACGTGCCCTTTGCCACATTGGTTGGCACCGCGATCACGGGCCTGCTTTACCTCGTTACCTGCTCTGCCATCATCCTTCTGGTGCCGGTGGAGGTGATTGCGAACTCCTCTGCGCCTTTTGCGGACTTTGTGGCCCGTTTCTGGGCACCGGGGCCGGCGCTGGCGATTGCGGGTTTTGCCGCGATCAGCTGCATTGGCGCGCTCAACGGCTGGATCCTGGTGCAGGCGGAACTGCCCTGGGCGATGGCGCGTGATGGCACATTTCCCCGCTGGTTCGCCGCCACCAACGGGGCCGGGGTTCCGGCGCGCGCGCTGGTGGTGTCGAGCGCGCTGATGACGGTGGTAATGCTGCTCAATTTCCAAAGCAGCGCGGCGGAAATCTTCGGCTTCCTGCTGCTGATCGCCACCTGCACCAGCCTGTTCATGTATCTCGTGTGCATGGCGGCGGCTCTGGTTCTGCGGTTCAACGGTTCGCTCGGATCGCGCACATGGTTGCCCCCGGTGGCGGCGCTGGCGGTGCTGTATTCGGCATGGACGATCTACGGCGCAGGCGGTGAAGCGGTGGCGTGGGGGCTGGTGCTGCTGGCGCTGGGTCTGCCCGCTTATTATGCCTTCGCCGCCCTAGCGCGGCGTGCGGCCGATCCAGGCTGAGAGCGCGGGAAGCCCATCCCTGCTGCCCGCGCCGTTGATGGAGGCGAGCATGGCCATCCGGCCCGCCATCGGCGGCATGGCCGCATCATCTGCACCCAGATTGAAGGCGCACAGAACTTCGCTGCCCGGCAGGGTGCGGCGGAAGATCAGGACATGGCGGTTCGCCTGCACCAGTTCGAACCGGCCCAGCCGCAGTTCGGCATTCGCCTGCCTTATGGCGATCAGCCGGCGCGTGGCTTTGAGCAGTGAATGGGGCGCGGCTTCCTGAACGCTGACGGCCCGCGCGCGGTTCGCCTCGGACAGCGGCAACCACGGCGTGCCGGTGGTAAAGCCGGCCAGCGGTTCATCGCTCCACGGGAAAGGCGTGCGTGCCCCGTCGCGGGACAGGGTCAGCGGCCAATTGGCAATCGCTTCGGGGTCTTGCAGCAATTCGAAGGGAATATCGTCCTGCAACAGGCCCAGCTCCTCGCCCTGATAGAGGATCGGATTGCCGCGCAGGCACAACAGCAGCGCCATCTTGAGCGGGGCGTAAAGCTCCTGATCCTCCGGCGCGCACCAGCGGGATAAAGCGCGCGGTGCATCGTGGTTTTCGAACGCCCAACTGGGCCAACCTTCGCCCTCCTCGCCCGGCCATTCGGCCATCGCCTTGGCCACCAGCGCAGGCGTCAGATGCGGTTCATACAGGAAGTCGAAGCCATAAGCGCTGTTCAGCCGGTGATCGCCAAGAGTGAAGGCCTTCATCTCCTCCAGCGGGTTGCTGCCGCCGATTTCAGCCATGGTGAAAATCGCGCCATAGGCATCGGCCACACCGCGCAGCCGCTCGGTGAAATAGACCATTTCGGGCTGCGACTGGCTGTAAATCTTGTCCTGAAAATCGAACGGGCGCGTGCGCAGCTTGCCCGGCACCGGCGCGGCGGGCGGATTGTCGCGCAAGGCGGGATCCACCATCGCATGGTTCAGCGCGTCGAGCCTAAACCCGTCCACGCCGCGATCTAGCCAGAACCTTGCCACATCGAGCAGCGCATCCTGCACGGCCAAGTTATGGAGGTTGAGCTGCGGCTGTTCCTTCAGGAAAGTGTGGAGGTAATATTGCCCGCGCCGCGCGTCCCATGTCCATGCCGGCCCGCCAAATACCGATTGCCAATTGCTGGGCGGGGTGCCGTCGTCCTTTGGGTCGGCCCAGACATACCAGTCCGCCATTTCCCCTGCGCGCGCGGCGCGGCTGGCGGCAAACCAGGCGTGCTGATCGGATGTGTGGGCATAGACCTGATCGATCAGCACTTTCAGCCCCAATTGGTGCGCGCGTGCCACCAGCGCATCGAAATCGGCCAGCGTGCCGAACACCGGATCGACCGCGCAATAATCGGAGATGTCGTATCCGAAATCCTTCATGGGCGAGGCGAAGAAGGGCGATATCCAGATTGCATCCACGCCCAGATCGGCCACGTACCCCAAGCGCGCGGTAATGCCGGGCAAATCGCCCACCCCGTCGCCGTTGCTGTCCTGAAAGCTGCGCGGGTAAATCTGGTAGATCACCGCCCCGCGCCACCACGGAGCAGGGGCAATATTCTTGTCCGCAATATCGTGCACCATGGCGCGTCCCCCCGGAAAGTCGCTTGGCTGTTCATAGCACGAAAGCGCCGCGGACACAGCAATTTTGCTGCAATGCAACAATGTAGCGGTCATCTGCATGGAAAACCTTGTCGATCTGCATCTTGCGTCCTACGACATGGCGGTGGCGCGCGGTCCGGCAGGCGCGCCGGCGTTTCGGGGGATGGGGGGAACCGCCCGCCGGATCAGCAAACAAGACCGGTCGCCCGTGGGAGAGAACCGCAACCGCCGCTGCGGTATGGCAGCGCGCATTTGGTGAGGAAATGCTCATGCCCCGCAATGCCCAGCCCAGCAGCGCCCCGATCGAAGAACTGATCATCGATGTCCTGCGCCACCGCGTGGGCAAGGATGAACGCGCGGCAAAATCGCATGACTGGTATACGGCGACCGTCCTGACGCTGCGCGACAAGATCATCGACCGCTGGATGGAATCCACCCGCCGCACTTACGATGCGGGCAGCAAGCGGGTCTATTACCTCAGCCTCGAATTCCTGATCGGGCGGCTGCTGCGCGACGCGCTGAACAATATGGACCTGACGCAGGAAATGGACCGGGTGCTGAAGGAAAACGGCCTCGATCTTGCGGTGCTGGAAGATCTGGAACCGGACGCAGCGCTGGGCAATGGCGGGCTGGGGCGGCTGGCGGCGTGTTTCATGGAAAGCCTGGCCAGCCTCGATATCCCGGCTTACGGCTATGGCATCCGTTATGTGAACGGCATGTTCCGCCAGCGGATCGACGATGGCTGGCAGGTCGAATTGCCCGAAACCTGGCTCAGCCATGGCAATCCGTGGGAATTTGACCGCCGCGAAAGTGCTTACCGCATCGGTTTTGGCGGAGAGGTTGTTGCCAGCGCGGATGGCGGGGTGCAATGGCGCCCGGCCGAAGTGATCGAGGCAAGCGCGGTTGACACCCCCGTGGTGGGCTGGCGCGGCAAGCGGGTCAACACCTTGCGACTGTGGACGGCGCACGCGCTAGATCCCATCCGGCTCGACGCGTTCAATGCGGGCGACCATGTTGGCGCGCTGGAGAACGAGGCGCGCGCGGCGAGCCTTGTGCGTGTGCTCTACCCCGCCGACAGCACGCCTGCGGGGCAGGAATTGCGGCTGCGGCAGGAGTTCTTTTTCTCCAGCGCCAGCATTCAGGACATCGTGCGCCGCCATGTGCAGTATGAGAAGGACATTCGCACCCTGCCCGACAAGGTGGCGATCCAGCTCAACGACACGCACCCCGCGGTGGCGGTTGCCGAATTGATGCGGCTGCTGGTGGATGAACATCAGCTGGAGTTTGACGAGGCGTGGGAGCTGACGAAAAAGACCGTCGCCTATACCAACCACACGCTGCTGCCCGAAGCGCTGGAAAGCTGGCCGCTGCCGCTGTTCGAGCGGTTGCTGCCGCGCCATATGCAGATCGTCTATGCCATCAACAGCCGCGTGCTGCGCGAAGCGGGCAAGGCCGGTCTGGACGGGGACGCGATTGCCGCGATCAGCCTGATCGACGAAGGCGGCGAGCGGCGCGTGCGCATGGCGAACCTTGCCTTTGCCGGCGCGCACAGCGTCAACGGCGTGGCCGCGCTGCATACCGATCTGATGAAACAGACAGTGTTTGCGCATCTCCACCGCCTCTACCCCACGCGCATCAACAACAAGACCAACGGCGTCACCCCGCGCCGCTGGCTGATGCAGTGCAATCCCGCGCTGACCCGCGTGATCCGCGACGCAATTGGCGATGCGTTTCTGGACGATGCGGAAAAGCTGTCCGATCTGAACGCGCTGGCCGCCGATCCGGTGCTGGGCGAACGCGTGGCCGAGGTAAGGCGAGCGAACAAGCTGGCTCTGGCCGATTATCTGAAGCGCGAGATGGGCCTGCGCCTCAATCCCGATGCGCTGTTCGATGCGCAGATCAAGCGTATCCATGAATATAAGCGGCAATTGCTCAATCTGATCGAAGCGGTCGCGCTGTATGACCAGATCCGCAGCCATCCCGAACGCGACTGGGTGCCGCGCGTGAAGATCTTCGCAGGGAAGGCGGCGCCCAGCTATCACAATGCGAAACTGATCATCAAACTGGCGAACGACATCGCGCGGCGGATCAATTCCGATCCTTCGGTCGGCGGGCTGCTGAAGGTGGTGTTTGTGCCCAATTACAATGTGAGCCTTGCCGAACGCATCATTCCGGCGGCCGACCTGTCCGAACAGATTTCCACCGCCGGGATGGAGGCATCGGGCACGGGCAACATGAAATTCGCGTTGAACGGCGCGCTCACCATCGGCACGCTGGACGGTGCAAATATCGAGATCATGGAGCGCGTGGGCGCGGACAACATCTTCATCTTCGGTCTCACCGCCGATGAAGTGGCGGAAAAGCGTGCCAATGGTTACGACCCGCGCGCGATTATCGAAGGTTCCCCCGAACTGGCGCAGGCGGTGCATGCGATTGCCAATGGCGTGTTTTCGCCCGACGATCCCGCCCGTTACCGCGATCTGATGGAGGGATTGCTGAACAGCGACTGGTTCATGCTGGCGGCCGATTTCGACAGCTATTGCGCTGCCCAGCGCAAGGTCGACCTGTTATGGCAGGATCAGAACATGTGGCGGACCAAGGCCATTCGCAATATCGCCAATGTCGGCTGGTTCTCGTCCGACCGCACGATTGGCGAATATGCGCGCGATATCTGGGGAGTGTAGGACCTGTCATTGCAACCACCCGCATCGGCGATAGAGGCGCTGCTGAATGGCACCCATGCCGATCCGTTCTCGCTTCTGGGAACGCATGCCGGGCCAGTGGGCACCTTTGCCCGCGCGATCCTGCCGGGGGCGGAGGCGGCCAGCGCCTTCAGCCTGAAAGGCGGCTTTCTGGGCCATCTGGAACGGGTGGATGATCGCGGCCTGTTTGAAGGGCTGGTCAGGGGCAAGCCGCGGCCGGTCAAATACAAATGCGTGGCGGGCAAGCACAGCTGGTGGGTAACTGATCCCTATTCCTTCGGCCCGGTGCTGGGGCCGCTCGACGACCTGCTGATTGCGCAAGGCACGCATTTTCGCCTGTTCGACAAGATGGGCGCGCATCTGCTGGAGCATGAAGGCGCGCAGGGCGTGCATTTCGCCGTGTGGGCGCCCAATGCCGCGCATGTCAGCGTGGTAGGCGATTTCAACGGCTGGAATCCCGCGCGGCACCAGATGCGCCGCCGCGTGGACATTGGCGTGTGGGAGATTTTCGTTCCCGACATCGGCGAATGGGAAGCCTACAAATACCGCATCATCGGCCCCGATGGCGCGGTGCTGCCGCTGAAAGCCGATCCCTTTGCCTTTGCCAGCGAGCTCAGGCCCAAGACTGCTTCTCTCACTGCGCGGCCTGCCAAGCCCGATTGGGGCGACTGCGCGCACCGCGCGCATTGGGCCAGCGTCGATCCCCGGCGCGAGGCAATCTCCATTTACGAAGTGCACCCCGGATCATGGCAGCGCGACGATAATGGCTGGTTCCTGACCTGGGACGAAATGGCCGCGCGGCTCATCCCCTATGTGGTCGAGATGGGCTTTACCCATATCGAGTTCCTGCCCGTGTCCGAACACCCCTATGACCCCAGCTGGGGTTACCAGACTACCGGGCTTTATGCGCCCTCGGCCCGCTTTGGCGCGCCCGATGGCTTTGCCCGGTTCGTGGATGGTGCGCACCGGGCGGGCATTGGCGTGCTGATCGACTGGGTGCCCGCGCATTTCCCGGTCGACGAACACGGCCTTGCCCGGTTTGATGGCACCGCTCTGTATGAACATGACGACCCGCGGCTGGGATTTCATCCGGACTGGAACACCGCGATCTACAATTTCGGGCGGCGCGAGGTAGCAAGCTTCCTCATCAACAACGCGCTGTTCTGGGCCGAGCAATACCATGTTGACGGCCTGCGCGTGGATGCAGTCGCTTCGATGCTCTACCGCGATTACAGCCGCGCGGCGGGCGAATGGATCCCGAACGAGGCTGGCGGACGCGAGAACTGGGAAGCGGTCGATTTCCTGCGTGCGGTGAACCGGGCGGTCTATTCCAGCCATGCGGGTTTCCTGACCATTGCCGAGGAATCAACCGCCTGGCCGGGCGTCACCCTGCCTGCCTATGAAGACGGCCCAAGGGAAAGCCTGGGCTTTGGCTTCAAGTGGAACATGGGTTTCATGCACGACACGCTGAAATACATGGGCCGCGACCCCGTGCACCGGAAATTCCACCACGACGACATCACCTTTGGCCTGATGTACGCCTTTGCCGAGAATTTCGTGCTGCCGCTGAGCCATGACGAGGTGGTGCACGGCAAGGGCAGCCTGCTCACCAAGATGAGCGGCGATGCATGGCAGAAATTTGCCAATCTGCGCGCCTATTACGGTTTCATGTGGGGCTATCCCGGCAAGAAGCTGCTGTTCATGGGGCAGGAATTTGCGCAGGGGCGCGAATGGGCCGAGGACCGCGCGCTCGACTGGCACCATCTGGACGATCCCGCCCATGCAGGCGTGCGCGCATTGGTGCGCGATCTGAACCACGCCTACCGCCGATACCCCGCGCTGCACGCCCGCGATTGCGAGGGCGAGGGGTTCGAATGGCTGGTGGTGGACGATGCGGCGGCCAGCGTGTTTGCATGGGTGCGCAAGGCGCCCGGCCATCGACCGGTGGTGGTGGTGAGCAACATGACCCCGGCGCTGCACACCTCCTATCGCCTGCGTCTGCCGCATGACGGCCTGTGGGCGGAGATCATCAATTCCGATGCAGCGGTCTATGGCGGCAGTGGGCAGGGCAATCTGGGCGCGGTCACGGCGCATCACGGCGCGGCGGATGTGGTTCTGCCGCCGCTTTCGACGCTGATGTTCGTGCATCAGGGCTGATTTTCAGGCAGATTGAGAAAAATAAACAGGAGCGGGCCGAATGAGAGATTCCACCACCCAGCCACTGGCGCGCGATGCCATGGCCTATGTGCTGGCCGGCGGGCGGGGCAGCCGGTTGAAGGAACTGACCGATAACCGCGCCAAGCCCGCCGTCTACTTCGGCGGCGTATCGCGCATTATCGATTTTGCCCTGTCCAACGCGATCAATTCGGGCATCCGCCGCATCGGCGTGGCCACGCAATACAAGGCGCACAGCCTGATCCGTCACATGCAGCGCGCGTGGAATTTCATGCGGCCGGAAAGGAACGAGAGCTTCGACATCCTGCCCGCCAGCCAGCGCGTTTCGGAAAGCCAATGGTATGAAGGCACGGCCGATGCGGTGTTCCAGAACATCGACATCATTGCGGCGCACGCGCCCAAATACATGGTCATTTTGGCGGGCGACCATGTCTACAAGATGGATTACGAACTGATGCTGCGCCAGCACGTGGAAAGCGGCGCGGACGTGACCGTGGGCTGTCTGGTCGTCCCGCGCAAGGAGGCAACCGGCTTTGGCGTGATGCATGTCGATGCAACCGACCGCATCACCGCCTTTGTCGAAAAGCCCGCCGATCCGCCCGGTATCCCCGATCAGCCCGACATGGCGCTCGCCAGCATGGGCATCTATGTGTTCGAAACCGCCTTCCTGTTCGACCAGCTGCGGCGCGATGCGGCGGATCCTGCATCGGGGCGCGATTTTGGCGGCGATATCATCCCCTATATCGTCAAGCATGGCAAAGCGCAGGCGCACCGTTTCACCGCCAGCTGCATCCGCGCAGCGGACGAGATCGAGGAATACTGGCGCGATGTGGGCACGCTGGACGCCTATTTCGAAGCCAATCTCGACCTGACCGACGTGGTGCCCAAGCTGAACCTGTATGACCGCGACTGGCCCATCTGGACGGACCAGATTGTCGCCGCTCCGGCCAAATTCGTGCATGACGAGGACGGGCGGCGCGGCCATGCCATATCCTCGCTCATCTCGCAGGATTGCATCGTATCGGGCGCGCTGGCGCGCAACAGCCTGCTGTTCACCGGCGTGAAAATGGGCAGCTATTCCAGCGTGGAGCGGGGCGTGATCCTGCCCTATTGCAATATCGGGCGCGGTGCGCGGCTAACCAATGTCATCCTCGATTCCGGCGTGCGCATCCCCGAAGGACTGGTGGTGGGCGAGGACCCTGTGCTCGATGATCAACGGTTCCGCCGCACCGAAAAGGGCGTGTGCCTGATTACCAAGGACATGATTGCAAAGCTGTGAAGCTGTTGAAAGTTCTCTCTGTCGCATCCGAAGCGGTGCCGCTGATCAAGACCGGTGGGCTGGCCGATGTGGTGGGCGCGCTGCCTGCTGCGCTGGCGCGGCAGGGTGTGGAGATGACCACGCTGCTGCCCGGCTTCCCCGCAGTGATGGATGCGGTTCGCAAGCCGCGCAGAGTGCCCGGTATCGACAATCTGCTGGGCGAACCGGCGCGGGTTCTTTCTGCGAAGCTGGATGACGGGCGCCGCCTGCTGGTGCTTGATGCGCCCAATTACTTTGCCCGCGCCGGCGGCCCCTATGGCGACACAAACGGGTCAGACTGGCACGACAATTGGCGCCGTTTCGCCGCGCTGGGCCTTGCCGCGCACGAGCTTTCGGCCAAGTTCAATCTGGTGCACGCGCATGATTGGCAGGCGGCGATGGCGCCGGTCTATCTGCGCTATCGTGGCAGCAAAGTGCCGTCTGTTCTCACCATCCACAACATGGCGTTTCAGGGCTATTTCGGGGGCGAGGTCTTCCCGCGCCTCGCCTTGCCCGATGCGGCGTGGAGCATGGACGGGGTGGAGTTTCACGGCGGGGTCGGGATGCTGAAAGGCGGCATGGTCTGCGCCTCTGCCATCACCACGGTCAGCCCCACTTATGCGCGCGAGATTCATACCGCGCGCTTTGGCATGGGGCTGGACGGCGTGGTGCGCGCGCGCAGCCATCTGGTGTACGGCATATTGAACGGCATTGACCGCGCCGAATGGAACCCGGCCAGCGATCCGCATCTGGCCGCCACCTTCGATGCGAAAAGGCTGGCCCCGCGCAAGGCCAACACGCGCGCGGTGGAGGCAGCTTTCGGGCTGGAGGAGAGCGAAGGGCCGCTGTTCGTCGTCATCAGCCGGCTCACCTGGCAAAAGGGCATTGATGTGCTGCTGGAGGTAATTGACCATCTGGTCGGCCTTGGCGGGCGTCTGGCGTTGCTGGGTGCGGGCGACCTGGCGCTGGAGGCTGCATTGGTGGAGGCGGCGCAGCGGCATCCGGGGCGCGTGGGATTGCGCTTTGGTTATGACGAGCCGCTGGCCCATCTGATGCAGGGCGGCGGCGATGCGATCCTGATCCCCAGCCGGTTTGAGCCTTGCGGCCTGACGCAGCTTTACGGCCTTGCCTATGGCTGCGTTCCCCTTGTCACGCGCACCGGAGGCCTTGCCGATACGGTGATCGACGCCAACCCCGCCGCTCTCGCCGCGCGCACCGCGACCGGCGTGGTGCTGAACGAGGCGAATTACGACGAACTCTCGCTCGCCATCACCCGCGCGATCCGCCTCTTTGCCGACAAGTCCGCTTGGGGGCGGATCCAGAAAACCGGCATGGCGGCGGATTTCGGCTGGGATGAAAGTGCGGCGCAATATGCCGCGCTCTACCGGCACCTGGTTTCCGCGTGAGCATCACTCCTGGCGTGACTGTCACGCCCACGGGCACCACCTTTGCCGTGCGCGCACCGCAGGCCCGCGCGGTGGCGCTGGTGCTGGACGATGCGCCCATCGTGATGGAGCGGGCGGGTGATCTGTGGGTGGCGCAGCTTGCCCGCGATTGCACCGGCGCACTTTATGGCTACCGCGCCGACGGCGATTGGGCACCGGAACGCGGGCTGTGGTTCGACCCGGCGAAATTGCTGGTCGATCCCTATGCGGTCGAACTGGACCGGCGGTTCCGCCAGCATCCCGCGCTTGGCCAATTTGGTGTCGATACCGCGCCCCTTGTGCCGCGCGCCCGCGTGATAGGGCCTTTGCCCGAAGTGCCGCGCACCGCGCCCTGTTTCGCGCGCGGCGGCTTGATTTATGAAGTGAATGTGCGCGGCTTCACCATGCAGCATCCCGATGTGCCGAGCCCCTTGCGCGGCACCGTTGCGGCGCTGGCGCATCCGGCGATCATCGCGCATCTCAAGATGCTGCATATCAGCGCAGTGGAACTGATGCCCATTGTCGCCTGGATTGACGAGCGGCACCTGCCGCCACTGGGCCTTTCCAACGCCTGGGGTTATAACCCGGTGGCGATGATGGCGCTCGACCCCGGTCTGTGCCCCGGCGGGGTGGCGGAATTGCGCGAGACGGTGGCGGCCCTGCACGCAGCGGGCATTGGCGTGATCCTCGATCTGGTGCTCAACCACAGCGGGGAAAGCGATAGGCACGGCGGCGTGCTGTCCCTGCGCGGGCTGGATGACAGCCATTATGCCAAGGAACCGGACGGGCAATTGTCCAACGTCACCGGCTGCGGCAACACGCTGGATTTCGCGCAGCCGCATGTCCGCGCATTGGCGCTGGCAACCATGTGCCACTTCGTGCGGCACGCCGGGGTGGACGGGTTCCGCTTCGATCTTGCACCCGTTCTTGCCCGATCGCCCGATTTCGATCCCGCCGCGCCGATCTTTGCCGAAATTGCCGCCGATCCGTGGCTGGCTGACCGCGTGCTGATTGCCGAGCCGTGGGATATCGGCCCCGGCGGCTATGCGCTGGGGCGGTTTCCGGCGAACTGGCTGGAATGGAACGACCGTTTCCGCGACGATGTGCGCCGGTTCTGGCGCGGGGATGCCACCATCGGCACGCTGGCGACGCGGCTGGCGGGTTCGTCCGATGTGTTCGGCACCGGGCCAAGCCGCAGCGTCAATTTCCTCGCCGCGCATGACGGGTTCACCCTGGCCGACTGCGTCACCTATGCCCAGCGCCACAACCTCGCCAACGGGGAGGAGAATCGCGACGGGCACGGCGGCGAAGTGAGCTGGAACCACGGGGTCGAAGGGCCAACCGACGATCCGCGCATCCGGGCCGCGCGCAAGGCGGATGTGGAGGCAATGCTGGGTACGCTGTTTGCTTCGACCGGCACGCTGCTGCTGACAGCGGGGGACGAGTTTGGCCGCACGCAGGGCGGAAACAACAATGCCTATGCCCAGGACAACGCGACCAGCTGGCTCGATTGGGAAGGGCGCGACCGTGAATTGGAAGCGCATGTCGCGCGGCTGGCAGCGTGGCGGGCGGGGCGGTTGGATGTGTTCCAGCGCTTTCCTGCTGACGGGCACTGGCGCGGCGAAGGCGGGGCGAAATTGACCGCAGAGGACTGGCAATCAGCCGATAGTCACACGGTCAGCTTTTCGCTGGGCGCGGTGAAGATCGCTGTGGATCGGCGGGCGCGCGAAGTGCATTTCACGGAATGAACGCCAAAGGCAGTTGCTAACCCGCCTTGCGCAGCCCCTTGCCCGCGATCCGTTCCAGCGCCTCCGCCTCGATCTGCCTGAGTTCCGCCATCGTTTCCTCCAGCGCGGCGCGTTGCTGCATCAGGCTGTCCAGCCTTTCGCGCACGCGCACCAATAGATGCTCCATCTGCTCGCGGTGGCTGGGATCGGTATCGTACAGATCCAGAAACTCGCGGATTTCGCGGATGGTAAAGCCCAGCCGCTTGCCCCGCAGGATCAATTGCATCCGCCCGACATCGCGGCGCGAATAGATGCGCGTGCTGCCCACACGCTGCGGGCTGATCAGGCCGTTATCCTCGTAAAAGCGCAAGGTGCGCGGCGTCACGCCCAATTCGCGCGCGACATCCTGGATGCCGCGATGATCCCCGTTCCCCGTCAGGATGGCGCCGCCTTCCAGCGCGGCACTATCGTTCCCCCGATTGTCATCCACGTTTTGCGCGCTCCTCTTCAACCAGTTCCTTTTTCGAAAGCTTGCCAATCATCGTCTTGGGCAAGCTGTCGCGGATTTCGATTTCCACTGGCATTTCCAGCTTGTTGATCAGCGTTGCCAGATGCTCTGCCAGCGCGGCGGTCGTAAGCGAAGAGCCGGGCACCAGCGCAACGAACAGCTTGGGCACCTGGCCCAGATAATCATCGGGAATGCCGATGGCGATCGCCTCTTTCACTTCCGGATGGTGATAGGCGGCATCCTCGATCACGCGCGGATAGACATTATAGCCCCCGCGCAGGATCAGGTCCTTGATCCGGTCGACGAGGAACAGATAGCCGTCTTCGTCCAGATAGCCGATATCGCCTGTGCGCAGCGCCCCGTTGTAGAAGGTGGCTTCGGTTTCGGCGGGCTTCTGCCAATATCCTTTCATCAATTGCGGCCCGCGCGCCATTACTTCGCCGCGTTCGCCCTGCGGCATGAGCCGGGCCGGGTTTTCCGGATCGCGAATTTCGATGATGGTGCCGGGAAAGGCCGGGCCGCAGCTGTTGTCCTTCACCAGGCCGAACAGCGGGTTGCAGGTGATGATCGGGCTGGCTTCGGACAGGCCATAGCCTTCGACCACGCGGGCGCCGGTGCGTTCCTCGAACGCCTGCCGCACTTCCAGCGGCAAGGGCGCGCCGCCCGAAATGCAGCAGATCACGCGGGACAGGTCGGGTACCTTGTTTGCCGGCAACTGGTTGATCGCATTGAACATGGTGGGCACGCCAAAGAACTGCGTGGGCGGCTTGCGCTTGATGGCGGCCAGCAGCTTGTCCATTTCAAAGCGCGGCAGCAGCACCAGTTCGGAACCGGTATCGATCGCGTAATTGAGCACGCAGGTCAGCGCAAAGACATGGAACATCGGCAGCACGCCCAGCGTGCGCTGCTGCGTGGCCATATATCCGCCCGCATGGGCCACCATTTGCGCGCTGTTGGCGGCAAGGCTGGCATGGGTCAGCATGGCGCCCTTGGGCAGGCCGGTGGTGCCGCCCGTATATTGCAGCACTGCCACATCGTCGGGTTGCCGCGCCACGGGGGCGGGATCGCCCGCATTGGCAAGCAGGTCGGTCAGTTCCAGATGCAGCGCCTTGTCGGTGATGCGGATATGGTCCGCACGGCGCAGCAAGCGAAAACCGATATTGAGGCCGAAGGGCAGGATTTCCTTCATGCGGCACAGCAGCAGCTTTTCCACGCCAGCCTTTCGCGCCACCTCCTGAAACTTTTCATGCACAAAGCGCACTTCGGGCACGGCGACCATGCGCACGCCGGCATCCTTCAGCAGATGTTCAAGTTCGGACGGGGTGTAGAGCGGGTTGAGGTTGACCACCACGAGGCCATTCTTCAGCGCGGCAAAATACAGGACGATGTGATAGGGCGAATTGCCGGTGCACAGTCCAAAGCGGTCGCCCGGCATCAGGCCCGCATCCTGCATCCCGCGCGCGGCACGATCCACCAGCGCGCCGATTTCGCGGTATGTCCAGCAGCGGCCGAAATAATCGACCGCAATGCGATCGGCCCAATGCGTCACCGCCTTGTCGATAAGGTCGGTAAGCAGGCGCGGCGGGAACACCTGCCGTCCGTCGGTATCGGTATGATAGGGCAGCGGCGGGCCATCCGCAGTGGGAACAAGCGTATCGGGAGGTGCAACCATCATGCCGTTGCTCCTTCCTTGCCTTTCGGGCCGCAGCCTCTGCGCCGCAACGCTGTCATCTCTCCATCTCCCAACGTAGCTATCCGGAGCCTTCAAGGTGCCCCGTGGCGAATCGCATTCTGCACATTTTTTGGTTGACGCATAGGGAAATCGGTTCACCATTAGGGCAGAGAAACGGCCGGGGTTGATTCCCGGCGCGATTTGGAGAGGCTGATCGATGCGCGACGTCGTCATTGCGGGCTATGCCCGGTCCCCGTTCCACCTTGCCGGCAAGGGCGCGCTGGCGCGTGTACGCCCCGATGACATGGCCGCCGCCGTGGTGCGCGGCCTGGTCGATCGCACGGGGGTTAACCCCGCCGATATCGAGGATTTGCTGATGGGCTGCGCCTTCCCGGAAGGGGAGCAGGGCTTCAACATCGCCCGGCTTGTTGGCCTGCTGGCCGATCTTCCGCTCACCGTGGGAGGGATGACGCTGAACCGCTTTTGCGGCTCGTCGATGAGCGGCATCCACTATGCCGCCGGACAGATCCAGCTGGGCGCGGGCGAGGTATTTGTCTGCGCGGGCGTTGAATCGATGAGCCGGGTGCCGATGATGGGCTTCAACCCCATGCCCAATCCCGCGCTGGCGAAGGCGAGCCAGGCCTATATCGGCATGGGCGATACGGCGGAAAATGTGGCGAAAGCCTACAACCTCTCCCGCGCGGAGCAGGAGGAGTTCGCGGTGCTGAGCCAGAAGAAGGCGCGCGATGCGATTGCGGCAGGCAAGCTTAAGGACGAGATCGTGCCAGTGGCGGGCGTCGATGCCGATGGCACCCCGCGCCCCGATACCACCGCTGAAACTCTCGCCGGGCTCAAGCCCGCCTTCAATGCCGAAGGCACGGTGACGGCGGGTACATCGAGCCCGCTCACCGATGGCGCGGCGGCCGTGCTGGTGACAAGCGCGGAATATGCGGCCGCGCACAACCTGCCGGTGCTGGCGCGCATCAAGTCGGTCGCGATTTCGGGCTGCGCGCCCGAAATCATGGGCATTGGCCCGGTTGCCTCCAGCCAGAAGGCGCTGGCCCGCGCCGGCATCAGCGTGGCCGATCTGGACGTGGTCGAACTCAACGAAGCGTTCGCCAGCCAGAGCCTCGCGGTAATTCGCGATCTGGGCCTCGACATGGCCAAGGTGAACCTCGACGGCGGCGCGATTGCCATCGGCCACCCGCTGGGCGCGACCGGCGCGCGCATCGTGGGCAAGGCGGCGGCGCTGCTCAAGCGCGAGGGCGGCAAATATGCGCTCGCCACGCAGTGCATCGGCGGCGGGCAGGGCATCGCTACCGTGCTGGAGGCGATCTGATGGCCGACAATGGGATCAAGAAGGTTTGCGTGATCGGCGCGGGCACAATGGGTGCCGGCATCGCGGCGCAGGTCGCCAATGCGGGCGTGCCCGTGCTGCTGCTCGACATTGTGCGCGATCCTGAAAACCGCAATGCGGTGGCGGCGGGCGCAGTGGAGCGGATGCTGAAAACCGATCCCGCCCCTTTCATGGGCAAGCGCGCGGCCAAGCTGGTTGAGGTTGGCAATATCGAGGATGATCTGGCAAAGGTTGCCGAATGCGATTGGGTGGTCGAAGCCATTATCGAAAAGCTCGACCTGAAGCAGGATCTCTATGCCAAGCTTGAAGCGGTGCGCCGCCCCGGCACAGCGGTCTCCTCCAACACCTCGACCATTCCGCTGGCGCAATTGACCGAGGGGCGCAGCGACGCGTTCAAGCGTGATTTCCTGATCACGCACTTCTTCAATCCGCCGCGCTATATGCGCCTGATCGAGATTGTTGCGGGCCCGCACAGCGATGCGGCGACCGTTGCCAAGGTGCGCGATTTTACCGACCGCGTGCTGGGCAAGACGCCGGTCGATGCCGAGGACAGCCCCGGCTTTATCGCGAACCGTATTGGCACTTTCTGGATACAGGCAGCGGTTAATGCAGCCTTTGACATGGGCGTGTCGGTGGAAATGGCCGATGCCGTGGCGGGCAAGCCCATGGGCGTGCCCAAGACCGGCATTTTCGGGCTGATTGACCTGATTGGCCTCGACCTCATGCCTTATCTGCAAAAGAGCCTGACCAGCACGTTGCCGGCCAGCGATCCTTATCAGGCAATTGCCCGCAGCGAGCCCCTGATCGAGAAGCTGATTGCCGAGGGCTATACCGGGCGCAAGGGCAAAGGGGGCTTCTACCGCATCAACCGCGAAGGCGGTGGGAAGGTGAAGGAAGCGATCAACCTCGCCACCGGCGAATATGCGCCCGAAGGGCGGGCGCCCGAAATCTCCGGCCCGGCGGGCAAGGGCGATCTGGCCGCGCTTATCGCCACCAAGGGGGTGGTGGGCGAATATGCCTGGGCGATCCTTGGCCCGACGCTGTCCTATGCCGCCAGCATTGTTCCCGAAGCGACGAAAACCATTGTGGGCGTCGATGACGCCATGAAGCTGGGCTACAACTGGAAGGCTGGCCCCTTCGAAATGATCGACAAGATCGGCCCTGCCGTTCTGCGCGCCAAACTTGCCGACAACGGCCTGCCCGTGCCGCCGCTGCTCGAAGCCGTGGGGGAAGGCACCTTCTACCGCATTGAAGGTGGGAAGCGGCAGTTCTTTGGCACCGATGGCCAGTATCACGATGTGGTGCGGGGCGAAGGCGTGCTGTTGCTCGCCGATATCAAGCTCGCCAGCCAGCCCATTCTGAAGAACGGTTCCGCCGCTTTGTGGGATGTGGGCGATGGCGTCGCCTGCCTCGAATTCACTGGCAAGATGAACGCGCTCGATAACGAGGTGATGAAACTGATCGGCGAGGCGATCCCGCTGGTCGCCGAAAAATTCAAGGCGATGGTCATCTACAACGAAGGCACGCATTTTTCGGCCGGTGCCAACCTTGGCCTTGCCCTGTTCGCGGTAAATATCGCCGCCTGGGGCGAGATCGAAAAACTGGTGAGCGGCGGGCAGCAGGCGTTCAAGGCGCTGAAATACGCCCCCTTCCCAGTGGTGGCCGCACCATCGGGCATGGCGCTGGGCGGCGGGTGCGAGGCCGTGCTCAATTCCGACAGCGTGCAGGCGCATGCCGAAACCTATATCGGCCTTGTCGAGACCGGCGTGGGGCTGATCCCCGGTTGGGGCGGCTGCGGCGAGATGCTGGAACGCTGGCAGGCGATGCCGGGGTTGCCCAAGGGCCCGATGCCGGCGGTCGCCAAGGTGTTCGAGATTGTCTCCACCGCCACCGTCGCCAAATCGGCGGCCGAGGCAAAGGAGCTGGGCTTCCTGCGCCCGACCGATGGCATCACGATGAACCGCGACCGCTTGCTGGCCGACGCCAAGGCGCGCGCGCTGAAACTCGCCGAGGGCTACACCCCGCCTGCGCCACCCGAATTCTTCCTGCCCGGCCCCAGCGGCAAGGCCGCGCTTGATCTGGCGGTGCAGGGTTTCCGCGCACGCGGCCTTGCCACGCCATATGACGAAGTGGTCGCGGGCAAGCTCGCCACCGTGCTGACCGGTGGGGATACCGACCCCACCCAGACCGTTACCGAAGAGCAGTTGCTGGCGCTCGAACTGGCCGAGTTCATGGAACTGGTGCACGAACCGCGCAGCATGGACCGGATCGAGCATATGCTCGCCACTGGCAAGCCGTTGCGGAACTAGGACAAGCGAGAGAGGACACGAGCGATGCAAGTCTATGAAGCCCCGATCCGCGACATGCGCTTCGTGCTCGATGAATTGTGGGTGGACGATGGCTTCGGCAATCTGCCCGCCCTGGAGCAGTTCGACAGCGATCTGACCAACGCCATTCTGGAAGAAGCCGCGCGCTTTTCCCGCGAGGTGCTGCTGCCGCTGAACCAGCCGGGTGATCTGGAAGGGTGCCATTTGGAAAACGGCGTGGTGCGCACGCCCAAGGGTTTCAAGGAAGCCTACAAGGCGTTCACCGAAAGCGGCTGGTCGTCGCTGGCCGCCAGCCCGGAATGGGGCGGGCAAGGCCTGCCCGAACGGGTGAACAAGCTGGTGGAGGAAATGACCTGCTCCACCAATTTGTCCTTCGGCCTCTATCCCGGCCTGACGCATGGCGGCGCTTTGGCGCTCGAAGCGCATGGGACGGACGAGTTGAAGCAGCTTTATCTGCCCAAGATGACCAGCGGCGAATGGTCGGGCACGATGTGCCTGACCGAGGCGCATTGCGGCACCGATCTGGGGATGCTGCGAACCAAGGCAGAGCCGCAGGGCGATGGCAGCTACAAGATTTCCGGCGCGAAGATTTTCATTTCCGCCGGCGACCATGATCTGACCGAAAACATCATTCATCTGGTGCTGGCCCGCCTGCCCGATGCGCCTGCGGGAACCAAGGGCATTTCCATGTTCCTGGTGCCCAAGTTCCTGCCCAAGGAGGATGGCACGCCCGGCCAGTCCAACGGCGTGCTGTGCACCGCGCTGGAACACAAGATGGGGCTGAAGGCGTCGGCCACCTGCCAGATGCAATTCGATGGCTCGACCGGCTGGCTGGTGGGCGAGCCGAACAAGGGCATGGCCGCGATGTTCACCATGATGAATGCCGAGCGGCTTTCCGTCGGCATCCAGGGGCTTGGCATTGGCGAGGCGGCATACCAATCCGCCGCCTGGTATGCCAAGGATCGCCTGCAGGGTCGGGCCTTGTCCGGCGCGAAATATCCGGAAAAGGCGGCCGATCCGATCATCGTCCACCCCGATGTGCGGCGGATGCTGATGACCATGCGCGCCAACAACGAAGGCTGCCGTGCGCTGGGCGCGTGGGTCGCCCGTGCGCTTGATGCCGAACGGCTGAGCGAGGAACCCGAAGTGCGCCAACGCGCGGAGGATTTCGTCGCCCTGATGACGCCGATCGTGAAGGCGCTGTTCACCGATCTGGGGCACGAAAACGCCAATCTGGCGGTGCAGGTCTATGGCGGGCACGGCTATATCTGGGACAGCGGGGTGGAACAATATGCCCGCGATGCCCGCATTGCCATGATCTACGAAGGCACCAACGGCATTCAGGCGCTCGACCTGGTGGGTCGCAAGCTGGGGGCGAACACCGGCCGCCTGCTGCGCAGTTTCTTCCACCCGGTGTCGGCTTTCATTGAGGCAAACAAGGGCGACGGCCCGATGAAGCCGATGATCGACGGGCTGGAAAAGGCCTTTGGCGCGCTGCAATTGTCCACCGCCACCATCGCCCAGCGCGGGCTGGCCGATCCGGAGGAAGCGGGGGCGGCGGCGACCGAATATCTGCGCCTGTTTGGCCTTGTCGCCATGGGCTATTGCTTTGCCCGCAGCGCGCAGATTGCGGGGCTGCGCCTCGCCTTTGGCAGCGAGGAGAAGGATTTCTACAAGGCCAAGATCACCACCGCGACCTTCTTCTTTGAACGGCTGCTGCCGCAGGTTTCGGCCCTGTTCCTGTCGATCAAGGCAGGCAAGAAGAGCATGATGGCGCTGGCGGAGGATGCGTTCTGAACCACAAGGCCGCCGATCTTGCCGCGCGGCTGGCGGTGCCTGCCATTGCCGCGCCGATGTTCCTGGTGTCGGGCCCCGACCTGGTGGTCGCCTGCTCGTCCGCCGGGCTGTGCGGCACCTTCCCCACGCTGAACGCGCGCACTCCGCACGCGCTCGATCAATGGCTGGGCGAGATGGGGGAACGGCTGGCGGGCAAGCCTTTCGGCGCGAACCTGATCGTGCACAAAAGCAACCCCCGCGTGGCCGAGGATCTGGCGCTGCTGGTCAAGCACAAGGTGCCTCTGGTCATCACCTCGCTGGGCGCGGTGCCCGATGTGGTGGAGGCGGTGCACGGCTATGGCGGGATGGTGCTGCACGATGTCATCTCCATCCGCCACGCGCAGAAGGCGATTGGCGCAGGCGCCGATGGCGTGATTGCCGTGTGCGCAGGCGCAGGGGGACACGCCGGAACGCTCAGCCCCTTTGCCCTCACGGCGGAAATCCGCGCCTTTTTCGACGGCCCGCTTGCGCTGGCAGGTGCGATCACGCATGGCCGCCATATTGCGGCGGCGCGGATGATGGGGGCGGATTTCGCCTATATCGGCTCGCACTTCATCGCCGCAGAGGAGAGCATGGCAAGCGCTGCACAAAAGGACATGATGGCGCAGGCACAGGCGGCCGATATTGTCTACACCGACAAGGTGACGGGCGTGGGTGCCAATTTCCTGCGCCCCAGCCTGAATGCGGCCAGCCTGCCCGCCACCGGCCACGGCGAACTCGCCCTGTCGGACGAGGCGAAGGCGTGGAAGACCATCTGGTCCGCCGGGCACGGCGTGGGCGCCACCCACGAAACACGGCCTGCCGCCGCCATTTGCGCCGACCTGATCAGCCAATACCATGAAGCCCAAAAGGGATTGCAGCTATGAAGATACTCGTGCCCGTCAAGCGGGTGATCGATTACAATTTGAAGCCGCGCATCAAGGCGGATGGCAGCGGCGTGGACCTCGCCAATGTCAAGATGAGCATGAACCCGTTCGACGAGATCGCGGTGGAAGAAGCCATCCGGCTGAAGGAAAAGGGTGCGGCATCCGAAATCGTGGCGGTATCCATCGGCCCGGCCAAGGCGCAGGAGACGCTGCGCACCGCGCTCGCCATGGGCGCAGATCGCGCGATCCTGATCGAAACCGAGACGCAGGTTGAGCCGCTGGCGGTCGCCAAGCTGCTCAAGGCTATTGTCGACGAGGAAGCGCCGGGTCTGGTCGTGATGGGCAAGCAGGCGATTGACGATGACAGCAACCAGACTGGGCAAATGCTCGCCGCTTTGTGGGGCCGGGGGCAGGGCACCTTTGCCAGTGCGGTTGCTATTGACGGCGATCATGTTTCCGTCACCCGCGAAGTCGATGGCGGGCTGGAAACGGTGAAGCTGGCGCTGCCCGCCGTGGTCACCACCGACCTCAGGCTGAACGAGCCGCGCTATGCCTCGCTCCCCAATATCATGAAGGCCAAGTCCAAGCCGCTGGCGGTGAAAAAGCCCGAAGATTACGGCGTTGATATCACCCCGCGCCTGACCACGCTGAAGGTGGTGGAACCGCCTGTGCGCAAGGCAGGCGAAATGGTCGCATCGGTGGATGAACTGGTGGCGAAGCTGAAGGCAAAGGGAGTTGTGGCATGAACGCGCTGGTCCTTGCGGAACACAATGACGGCAAGCTGAGCCCCGCAACGCTGGCTGCGGTGACGGCGGCAGGAAAGCTGGGCGGCGATGTGCATGTGCTGGTTGCGGGCGGCAGTGACGCTGTTGCTGCCGAAGCGGCCAAGGTGGCAGGCGTTGCCAAGGTGCTGCACGCAGGCGATGCGGCGCTGGCCAACCAGTTGCCAGAGAATGTCGCGCCCTTGGTGGCGGGGCTGATGGCGTCCTACGATGCCTTCCTTGCCCCCTCCACCAGCACGGGCAAGAACATTGCCCCGCGTGTGGCCGCGCTGCTCGATGTAATGCAGCTGTCCGATATTCTCTCGGTCGAAGGGCCCAAGACCTTCACGCGCCCCATTTATGCGGGCAACGCCATCGCCACGGTTGAATCGGGCGATGCCAAGCTGGTGATCACCGTGCGCACCACCGCGTTCGACAAGGCGGCGGCAGAGGGCGGATCGGCTGCCATCGAGGCTGTCAGCGGCGGCGCGGATGCGGGCCTGTCCAGCTTTGTCGGGCTGGAAGCCACCAAGAGCGAGCGGCCCGAACTGACCAGCGCGCGGGTGGTCGTGTCGGGCGGGCGGGCGCTGAAGGATGCCGATACCTTCGCCGCGCTTGTAACCCCCCTGGCCGACAAGCTGGGCGCGGCCATCGGCGCCAGCCGCGCGGCGGTGGATGCGGGCTTTATCGGCAACGATCATCAGGTCGGGCAGACAGGCAAGATCGTTGCGCCGGAACTCTATGTCGCACTCGGCATTTCGGGCGCGATTCAGCATCTGGCAGGCATGAAGGATTCCAAGGTGATCGTGGCGATCAACAAGGACCCTGACGCGCCGATCTTCCAGGTAGCGGATTACGGTCTGGTGGCTGACATTTTCACCGCGGTGCCGGAACTGACGCAGAAGCTGTGAGGCTGTCAGCCACCTGCGGGGGATTTTCCGCGCAGGTGGCGACCGCCAGATCGCGGGCGATCAGCGTTCCCGTTGCCGGCACCTCCAGCCTTTGCGGGCTGGCAAGGCAAATGCCCAGCCGCTCCGCCTGTGCCGGATCAATGACCAGCGCATAGGGACCGGGGCGCACCTGTTCGAAAAAGTAATAGCCGCCGCGCTCGGTACGCGTGGTATGGGCCACTTCGCCCAACGCGTCCCGCAATTGCAGTCGCAGTCCCGATACCCCGCGATTGCCGTCCCCGCCGGTAAAGCTGACAGTGCCCTCCACTTCGCTCAGTTCCACCACGGGGAAAGCGGCGACATGGATGCGGCCCGCACGCGGCACGATCTCGATGCCCCGCCGTGCCGGGGCCATGGTGATATCGGGAAGGGTGGCAGGGTCGATCTGCACGCTTACCCGCTGGCCGTGGCCCAGATCGGTCAGCCGCGCCATGCCCGCTGCATCGGTGGTGGCGGTCGCGTTGAACACCGCAAAATCGACATCGGGCAAGGCCATGTCGCCGCTGGAAAACACGCCATTGCCGTCGCGGTCGTGGAAGGCCTGCGCTGCCACCCCGCCTGATGTCGCCACACCCGGCCGATCGACGAAGAATTGCCGTCGCAAGGGATCGCGCCCGAAACTGAGGCCAAGCCGCAGCGCCACCGCATAGCTGCGCTGGCGAAAAGCGTATTGCCCGTCCAGCGCCAGGCTGAACCGGTCGAAAGAGCGTGCGGCCGAAAGGCCCAGCGCCAGATCCTTTGCCTCCACCGCATAGGCCGCGGTCGCGCTCAGCAGTGTGCGCGGGTCCAGCCGGTGCGCCACATTGCCCCCTACCTGCACCAGCGCGATATCGGGCAGCAGGCGGTAACCCAGCGACCCGCGCAATTGCGTGTCGCTGCGCCCGATATTGGCCAGATCGAAATTGCCGACCAGTTGCGAAAAGCCGATCCCGCCCGGCGCGGCATTGCGCAGGTAATCCAATGTATTCGATACCAGCAGGCCCTCCAGCCGCGCCGATCCGCGCAGGCCCGCCGCCAGCCGCGTGCGCCCGTCGGCATATTCGGCATAACGCAGCCGCGCGGACAGCGGCAGCGTGATGCCGGTTTCCTGGCTGCCCAGTTGCAACGCGGTGTTGAAGTCGGCCTCGCTCGCCCGGCGCATGGCTGCGGTATCGAGGCTGTGCACCTCGTCCACAAAGCCGCCGCCATATTCGAAATGCGTCAGCGCAAAGGAACCGCCCAACAGCGGGCCGCCCAGCCCGCCGCCCAAACCATGGCCAAGCCTGCCGCCACCACCGCCCGAAAGCCCCGCATCCCCCCGAATCGCCAGCGCGCCGATGCCCGTGCGCATGCCGGCGGAGGCAATCCACCGCTGGTCCACCCCGTCTTCGTACCACGCAGCGCTGGCCACGGCAGTGAAATCGGAAGTGAGGCCATAGGCCAGTTCGCCCGTTGCCTGCCAATCGCCATAGCGCAGACCGGGGCGGAAATCGGGCCCCTCCACCCCCAGCAGATTGGTGCCGCGCTGCACCATGCCGAAACTGTAGTTTAGCTGGCCTGCGGACAAACGCCCGTCACCCACGCTTATCCGGCGGACTTCCTCGCGCCGCTGGCCCTGCGGGCCGTAAAAGACGAGGCGGAATATGTTGAGGCCGTAGTCAACCGGGATTTCAAGAAATTCGTATTGCCCGTTCACCGCCTGCGCGGTGGAGCCGAGCAGGATGTCGTTGCGGTAGAGTTCCACTTCATAGCCATCGGGCAGCACCCCGCGCAGATCGATCCGGTCGAACACCGATGCCTGTTCCAGCGGCAGATTGGTGATGAAGCCGCCGCGCCCCGCCGTGCCGCGCAGGCCCAGCGGCAGCGATGGCGTCGCCACATCGCCCAGTTGAAACTCGGTAGCGCCCAGCGGCCCCAGCAGATCGCCATCGGCATCGCGCCGCCCCAGTTCCACCAGTGCGGCCACCAGCCCGTCGCGCGTGGTGGCGCCCAAAAACACCTGCCCGGTCATGAAGGCGACATCGCCCGCCAGCCACAGATCCCCTTCGGCGCGGGTGCCCTTGCCGGAATCAGACACGCCGCGCAGGTCCATGCTCGCCATCGGCACGGACAATGCCCGCCACGGCGTATCCTCGCGCGGGAAGGTCTCGGCTTGGGTGCCGTTGCCGCCCCGCTGGCCCAACTGCGCGCGCAGCGCCTCGCGCCGCATCCGCTCCTCGAACGGGAACGGCTCGCGCGTGGTCAGCAGCACCGCCTGCGCGCGCAGATCGGGCGCGATATCGATCGGGAGCAGGCTGGCAAGGAAATCGCTGCGCAGATACAGATCGCCTTCGAACGCCTGTGCCACCCCCTGCGGCAGCGGCACGGTTCCGGCCGAGGTGGTCAGCGTGCCTTGCCGCAGGTCAATCTCGATCACCCGGTCTTCGCCCAGGAACCAGCCGCCCGCAAACTGGCCCCCATCGCTGACCCGGATCGCCAGATCGAGGATTTGCGCCATTTCCCCCAGCGGCAGATAAAGTCCCGCGCGCGTGCCATAGGCGATGATCGTATCGCTCGCCTGCACGCCTGCCACGCGCAGTTGCAGAATGAGTTCGTCCTGCACGCTGAACAGCGGCGCGCCCTCGGCGGCGGGAAAGACCGGCTGGCCCGGCGCAAGGCCGCGCGGTTGCACACGGGTGGAGGCTAATGCGGGGGTTTGGGCGGGGGCAGAGGCCGTTGCGCGCTCTGCTGGCGGGGCTGCAACGGGGGTGGCGGTTGGGGGCGCGGGCAGCGGCGCAAGGCCGACCGGTGCGTCGTCGAGAGCTTCGCTCTCTGGCGCAGGCGCAGTCCCTGGCGCAGTGACAGGTACGGGCGCGGGAATGGCAGCGTAGGCCTGTCTTTCAATCGCAGCAGGCCGCTGTGGAGGGTCCGCTTGGGCGACAAGAGAGGTATCCGGAGACGCGGAGAGGAGCGGCGCGGAGACATCTTCCCGATGCGGCGGTTCGCCTCCTATCACCGCCCGTTCCGCCGCGCTGGCAAGCTGGGGTTGCACCTCGGCCAGCGCTTCACCCGTAGCGGGTGGCTCGACCGGCGGGGCGGGGGCGAGCGGAGGGAGGGCAGCCATGGCCTCCATCAAGGCGCTTGGCGCCCCCATATCGGGCACGGGCTGTGCGTCTGGCTGGCCCGGAAGCAGCGGCGGGGTCGCGGCGCGCCGTTCGGCTTCCAGCGTCAAGGCTGCGCCCAGTATTCCGGCCTGCCCCTGCGCAAGTGCCAGATCGCTCGCGCTTTGCGCCAGTTCGGCCTTGATCCGGCGCGCGGGTAAGGGATTGGCTGACCGTGCCTCTGACGCAGCCGGTTGCGCGCGGATTACCGGGGGCGGCAGCGGGGCGGGGCGCGGCTGCACCCGCTGCGCCAGCACTTTGCGGCCCAGTGCGGCCACGTCCTCGCCGTCCGGGCCGTTCCATTCGCGCAAGGGCACAGGGCTGTCGGCGGTGCCCAGCCACAAGAGGGACCCGCCAACCAGCGCCGCGCCGCCCGCCAGCGCCGATCCGATCGCGACAGGCCCAAGCCGGAGGCGCCTGCGCCCGGTTGTCACGGCACGGTGAATTCCTGCCGCGCCAGCACGGTGCCGGGCGCAAAGTCATCATCGGTATAGGTCAGGGTGAGCCGCGTGCCGGGGCGCAGCAGCGCCCGGTCGAATGCCGGGTTGATCGCCAGCAACACTGGCCGCGCGTCGATTTCCGGATAGATACCAATGCCGCGTGCCAGTGCCACCGGCACATCGCTGCCGGGCGCTGTCACCACGATGTCGCCAAAGGCTGAACGCGTGCCGCTGCGCGTAAGGGTGGCAGCAATTGCGGGGCCATCAGCCGTTTGCACGAGGCCAAGATTTGTCAGCCCCACCTCCAGCGTGGTTTCCCCCACCCGGATGATGACGGGTATGGCAATGCCAAAACGCGGGCGGATGGTGACGCCTATATTGCTTTGCCCGGCCTCGGCTCCGCTCACCGCCTCCTCGATGCTGAGGCCCTGATCGACATCGGCCGGAATCGATACGGCCATGAAATGTGCGCGGTATTCGCCATCGGGCAGATCAGCGGGCGGTCGCGCCATGATGCGCACCGTCTGCGCCTCGTTCCCTTGCAAGGCCACGCGGCGCGGCGACCAGCGCAGCATCGCGCTGGCGGAGGCGAGCCGCTCTGCCGAAACGCCGGGAGGCAGATTGTCGAGCTGGTGCACCGATCCGTCGGGCGCCATCACCATGTCGACAATGCTGATCTCGTATTCGCCGGCATGGATCGTGCGGTTGTAAACGCCCACGCTGGCGGTGCGGCTGCGATCGGCCATGACCACCCGGCGGGGATAAAGGTTGATGTCGCCCATGCCGCCAACCGCCCCTTCGGGCGCAGCGGCGAGCGCAGGCGGGGCGGGCATCTCGAACTCGCTCGCATCCTGTGCCAGCGCGGGAAGCGCCAGCGCCAGCGGCGCGAGCGCAGCGGGGAGCAGGTGCATAGGCATGGCACCGCGCCTTTGGTTAACAAACACGGTAAATATCCCCTTACGAACCCGCCTTTCTATGTGGAAATGCGTAGGTTCCTGCAAGGGGAGGTTACTGGAAAATCACAGTTACCTGAAAATTGCCCGAATATTCGCCGGGCGCCTGATTGGCTGCGACCTGCAAGGTGCCGCCTACCCACAGCATGAAGATGCCGCTGGCGTCAAAGCGGTTCGACCCGTTGCGCATATTGGTGGTGATGTTGCGCACCTGCATGGTGGCCGAACCGTTCGATATCGTGATCCGGTTGGGCAGATTGGCCACGAAGGCGCGGTTGGCCGTCCCGTCGAGCCGGAACAGCGCCGGGCCGCGCCCTTCAGGCGGTTGCGGAATGGTCATGCCGGCCGCGATCTGGCCCGTTCCGGTGGCCGTACCATCGGGCGCGATGACCAGCGTACCTGCCGCTGTAGGCTGCATGAATGCGCCAAAGCGCAGGTCGCGCAGATGGGTAAGGCGGCCGAGTTCGGGCACTTCGGCTTGCGCGGTGCCCGACGCGGTCGCGCTGTCGCCCGGTTGCGCGATAACGGTGGCCGGGGCCAGCGCTAGCGCAAGACCCAGGCCCCGCGCAAAGTAGCGCAGCTGCATCATCGTTCAACCTTCCTGCCAAGCGAATGGAGGCGCGGCCGCGTTATCCCCGTCGGGGCCGCGCCTCCAAACTTGCTCAGTTGTAGGTGACGGTTACCGAATAGCTGCCGGTATACACGCCGGCCGGCTGGTTCGCGCCCACGGTCAGCGTGCCACCCACGGTGAAGCTGGCTGCACCGCTGCTGTCCAGCGTGTGGTTTGCGCGTGCGTCGGTGGTGAAGTCCATGGTGTTGCCACCCGAAGTCACGGTGCCCGCACCGGTAACGATGGAGAAGCGGCGGCCAGCATCCCCGGCCACGGTGAAGCTGTCGGCAGCTTCCACCGAACCCGGCATCAGCGTCACATCGCCGCCGGCGGTGCCGTTGCCCGCACGCGAAACGGTAACGGAGCCGCCCACGGTGCCGGGCACAAAGGTGCCGAAGTTGAGCGTGGCGCCCGCAACATGCGTCAGCGTCAGCGGAGCGACGACTTCGGCGGTAGCGGCGCCATCAGCGGTCGACTGGTTGCCCGGAGCGGCGAGGGCCGGAACGGACAGCACGGCAGCCGAGGCTGCGGCAACGATAGCGATCTTCTTCATGCATTATCCCCTGGTATCTGTTTCTCTTCCCGCATGAACGGGCCCGGACCGTGAGGCATGGTTAAGCCCGCCTTCGGTCAGCCTGCGTGTTATCCCGTAGTCGTTAACGAAAAGCTGAGACCGAACGAAAAAAGTCACGCTGCCCCATGCTCTTAGGGCCACATCCTCAATCGTATGTCACAGTTACCGGCACGCTGGCATGGTAAATATCGGGTGAAGCCAACGCGCCGACAGTCAATGTGCCGCCTACCGAAAACGCTCCCTCTCCCTCGGCGTCGAGTAGGCCGGATGCTGTTCCCGCGCTCGCCACGCTGTGCAGCGACAGCGCGTGCACCGTCAGCCGGGCGGCGCTGCGTTGGCCGCGTGCTTCCACCGTGTCGGGCAATAGGACGCGGTAGCTGCGGCCCGGCTCCCCGCTCACTGCAAAGCGTGCCGGGTGAGGCAGGCAGGACGGCTCGGCACCGCAAGCTGGTCGCACGACGCCGGAGTAGGCACCCGGTCCCCCGCGCGGATCGATTGTGACCGTGCCGCCCCCGGCACCACCCATCGCCAGCGCGAGCCGGCCAAAGGACAGGTCGGCAACGCTTACCGCGCGGATCGGACGGATCACCTGCGCGCTGGCCGTGCCGGTGGCGCTGGCATCCTGAGCGAAGACGGCAGGCTGGCTGTTGAAGCAGATGCCCAGCGCAAGTGCTGACGCTAAACCCCGCGCCGGTCGATTGCGATCACGCGGACATCCACCGGAATGGGCAGGACAAGCTGCGCGCCACCGAAATGGCGCGTCACATCGAGTCTTCCTCCTACCTGGAATGTGCGGCTGCATATGCGTGTCCGGCAATCACTGATGACTAGCCGGAACGGGCGCCCCGGCGTAATACGCATTGCCCCTGGGAGATCGGTTTCAACCGCGGACAGGCGCGCCTCCACGCCCCCCATGCGGGCTTGAGCAGGAACGCTGATGACGACTTCGAGTTCCAGCTCCATCGCATTGCGGCTCTGGTTGCCGCGGTCATAGCTGATAGTGAAGCGCGCGGGCCCGGTCGGTCGCCCTTCCAGCGCGACTATCCCGATATCGCTGACCGTTCCTGCGGGGCTGATGCTGCGGCTGCCGCTGCCAAACACCATGAACGTGCCAAAGCTCAATTCGCTTTCGGGCACAACGGAGATTTGCGGCGTGTTGGCGAGCGGCATCGAACCGGGAAGGCACAACCCTGCCAGCAGTGCAAGCAGTGCCGGCAGGGTCAAAAGGCGTCCCGGCGGACGCGGGCAGGTTGCTGCTGCCTCACTCGCTTCCCCCGCCCCGATCAGGCCCACTGCCGTCCCCTGAAATTTGCCTAGTCGCTGCCTTCCTGCATCAGGTCGCGCAACTTGACCAGTGCCTGTGTCTTCAATTGGTGGACGCGCGGCACGCTGACTTCCAGCACTTCTGCGATTTCGGTAAGGTTCAGTTCTTCCACAAAATAGAGTTGCAGCACCAGTTGCAGCCTTTCGGGCAATTCGTGCATGGCCCGTGTGAGCCGGGCGGCGTCCTCCAGTTCGCACAAGACGGCAAAGGGATCGGGCAGATCGGTGGCAAAGGCGGCAGAATGGTCGTCATACGCTTCGTCCAGCGGCGACAGGTGAACCTGCGCGGCATCCGCCGCCGCCAGATCGGCAGGCGAGATGTCCAGATGCGCGGCCAGTTCGGCATCGCCCGGCTCGCGCCCCAGTTTCTGACGCAGCGCAACTCGCGCAGCGTCAATTTCGCGGCGACGGCGGATTGCGGCGCGGCTGCTGGGCAATTGCTTGCGCACCAGATCGAACATCGCCCCGCGCACGCGGATCTTGGCATAGGCGGCAAAGCCATCCTCGGTCGGGCCGGTATGGTTGCGCGCGCATTCGGTCAGCGCGATATAACCTGCCTGCACCAGATCCTCGATCTCCAGCCCCTCGCGCCCGGTGCCGTGGATATGCCATGCGGCCTTTTTCACCATAGGCATAAAGCGGCGGATGCGGTCGGCCACGATGTCCTGCGCGCCGTAAGCCGCGGATACGGAGCCGGTTCTGCCGGCAAAGGAGTAATGGTCGTGCTTCATGCGGCCATCGCTTGCGTGTCACTGTTGTCGGAAAGGGCGGGCGGGGGAGACTGCTGGCCGCCGATTACCGCCACCACTTCCACCGGCTGGGTGGCGGGCAGTTCGGCAATCGACAGCACCAGGCAATGCGGCGCGCGCTGGCGCAGCAGATTGGCCAGAGCACGGCGCGCAGGCGGCTGCACGATCAGCGCCAGCGCGCGGCCATCGGCCTGCGCGGCGAGAGCAGAGTTTACGTTATCGGCAATCATGCGGGCGCAATCCGGCTCTATCACCGGTTGCCCGGTGCCCGGATCGCGCATCCCGCCGATGATCGCGCTTTCGAGCGCGGCATCCAGCGTGAGCACGCCCAGCACCTGATCGGGCGGGCAGATCTGCCCCACCAGCCAGCCGCCCAGATCGGCGCGGATATGGTCGACCAGCGGATCGAATTCGCGCGTGGTTTGCAAGCCAATCGCCAGGCTGGACAGGATCGGCAGCGGGTGCGCCAGGCTGATCCCGTCGGCCAGCAATTGCCGCAAAAGACGGGTGAGCGCCGCGAGCGAAAGCGGATCGGGATGCACCGCCTCCACCAGGCCGGGCGATTTTTCGCGCAAGCCATCGAGCAGGCTGCGCACTTCCTCCGGCCCCAGCATCTGATCGGCGCGGGCCAGCAGCAACTGGTTGAGATGCGTCGCGATGACCGTGGCGGCGTCCACCGTCAGGAACCCTTCGGCAATCGCGTGGTCGCGTTCGGCCAGCGGCAGCCACAGCGCGGGGCAGCCAAAGCTGGGATCGCGCGTGGCATCGCCCACCAGGCCGTGGCCGGGGCGGACTTCGCCGGTGTCGATGGCGAGGATGCAGTCGGGCCGCGCCTCCGCCCGTGCCAGTTCCACCCCGCCCACCACGATGCGATAGGCATTGGCGGGCAGTTCGAGCGAATCCCGGATGCGGAATTGCGGCACGACAAAGCCGAAGGTCTGCGACAATTGCTTGCGCACTCCGGTGATGCGGGTGACGAGGGGGGAGCCTTTGGCTTCCTCCACCAGATGCACCAGGCCAAACCCGACCTCCAGCGTGACCAGTGTCTGGTCACTGACATCGGAAATCTCGATGCGCTGCGCATCGACCGGTTCCACCGGTGCGACGTCCAGCACGGGACTTGCGTCCAGATGCTTTTTCAGCACGCGGTAGAGCCAGAAGGCGAGCGCGGCAGCGGGCAGGAAGATCATCTGTGGCATGGCGGGCACCAGCCCGATCGCGCCCAGCACCAGCGCCACCGGCAACCAGCTGCCCGGCGCGGAGAACTGCCGCGAAATCTGCCCCACCAGATCGCTCTGGTCGTTGACGCGGGTGACAATGGCCGCCGCGGCGATCGACAGCAGCAGCGCAGGCACCTGCGCCACCAGCGCATCGCCCACGGCCAGCGTAATATAGACCTGCGCCGCTTCGGCTGCGGACAGACCGTGGCTGATCATCCCCAGCGCAAAACCGGCAATGATATTGACGCCCAGGATCAGCAGCGCGGCAATCGCATCGCCTTTCACGAATTTGGAGGAACCATCCATCGCACCGTAAAAATCCGCCTCGGTCGCCACTTCGGCGCGGCGGGCCTTGGCTTCCTCGGCCGTCATCAGCCCGGCGGCGATATCGGCGTCGATCGCCATCTGCTTGCCCGGCAAGGCATCCAGCGTGAAGCGGGCGGACACTTCGGACACGCGGCCCGCGCCCTTGGTGATCACCACCATGTTGATGATCATCAGGATGACGAACACGAACAGGCCCACGGCGAAATTGCCGCCCACAAGGAAGGCGGCAAAGGCCTCGATCACCTGGCCCGCTGCGGCCTCGCCCTCGTGCCCGTTGACCAGCACCACGCGGGTGGACGCGACATTGAGCGCGAGGCGCAGCAGCGTGGCGAACAGCAGCACAGTCGGAAAGGCCGAGAAATCGAGCGGCTTTTTCGCATTGAGCGCCGCCATCAGGATGCCGATCGACAGCGCGATGTTGAACACGAAAAACGCGTCCAGCATCAGCGTGGGGATGGGCAGCACCATCATGGCGATCAAGGTCATGATGCCAACGGGCAGGGCAAGGGCCGACGGGGCGAAAGGCAGCTTCATGCGCGCACGCTCGCTTTCTTACAGGCCAAAGGCGGACAGGCGGGCATAGGCCCGGCGGATATGGGCAAGGCCGGCGGGAGCCTGACTGCTCGCGTCCGACAGGCCGAAACTCTTCTCCAGAGTATCCGCCATGGTTGGGCGGGGCGCGGATGCAGGCAGGGCCTGAGCCACGGCGGGCAGGCTGGGCGGGGGCCATTGCCCCGCAATCCGCGCGCCAGCGGCATAGCCTTCGGGAACGACGCCGCCTTGCGCCATCGCCCGGTCAACCTTGGCGCGCACCACATCCATCACTCCCGCTACCGAGCGCGGGGCGCCCGATTGCTCGAAGAAGATCGCCCGGTTGGCGCGCGCGGCCTGCGGCAGGATCGCGGCGGCGGGCGTGTCGGGGCTGTGGCCCAGCGTGGATAGCAGGCGGGCGGAACCTTCGGCCCCCAGGAAATGTGCGAGATACAGTTCGGCATGGTCAGGCTCGCGTCCCAACACGGGCAGCAGGGCTTCGCGGTTGTCCCCAGCCAGCGCGCCTGCCATCAGGCTGGCGATTTCAGGATCATTGCGCAGCGCCAGGATTTGCCCGCGCAAGGTGGGATCGGTTACCCGCGCGCGTCCGCCGGATGTGGATATGGCATCGGCAAGATGCCCAAGGCCCAGCCGCTCCCCATGTCGGTCGAGTGTGGAAAGCCAGGTCTGGTCGATGAACTGGAACAGGCCGGTTGCGCTGGATGTGCGCGCGCGGGCCTGCGGATCGAGGCCCGATTCCACGCGCGCCTGTGCCAGCAGATAGGAGAAATCGACGCCCGTTGCGCGCGCCGCGCGGGCAATCGCGGCTTGCGTATTGCCAGTCCCCGCAGGTCTGGCCGCTGGCGCGCTCTGCACTGTCGTGGCCGGATCGCTCATCGCTTGCACCTTTTTGCCGGTTTCCTTCGCCAGAAACTCAGCAAGATGCGTGCCATTTCACGCCCCTGACGGGATCAAGGGATCAGGCGATGCGGGCCTGTGGGGCGCGATACAGGCCGGGTTGGCGGGTCAGCGCGTCGAGCCGTGCCGCAACATTGGCTGCCAGCAGGTTGCGGATCTTGCGATTCACCTCGTTCTGATGGCGCGCGGCTTCCAGCAGGCTGCGACATTCGGCATCGATGACGGGCGGGCGGCAATCTTCCAGCTCGCTCAACAAGGCCGATTTGGAACCGGTGCACAGCACCAGCGCGTCCACATCCATGGCGGCAAGCGCCTGCCGCTCGGTTTCCAGAACGGCAAGCATTTGCCGCAGCGATTCCGCCAGGGACAATGCTGGCGAAGAGGTTTCGGCGGTCATCAGTTCGTGCTCAACATCAGGCGCGCGGCAATGATCGCATCGGAAATGCGGGTGGGCACCAGCGGGTAATTGCCATCACGCAGGGCGGCGCGGATTTCGGCCACGCGGTCCTTGTCCACCGGCGCGCTTCCGGCGGCGATGCGCGAGGCGGTCTCCACCGCCACGCCCTTGTCAGCCGGGGCGGAAGCCGAAGTTGCGGCGGGCTTTTCTTCGGGCCGTTCGCCTGCAAGGTCGCGCGCCACGCTGCGCAACGCGCCGGGGCCGTTAAGGCGGTTGACGTCGTAGAGGGCCATTAGCTCGCTCCTATATTCCTTTCTGCTGCGAAGGACGGTTCTGCGCAGGGGTGTTTAAGGGTTGCCTTAAGGATTTTTCTCAGCCCACCGGAATCACGGCGCGGCCCGGATGCGTGATGCGGGCGCGGAGGGGTTCGCGATTGCTGCCCGTGCGCGCCGTGGCCGTGGCGCCGCGCTGGGCATCGGGGCGCACGCGGATCCAGTCGCCAATGGCGCCGGCTTCCAGTGCTTCGGCCTGCTGCGTCACCGAAAAGCCGCGTCCTTCCACTGCTACGGTCAGGATCTGGCCGCGCTCCACCACGGGAACGGGGCGGGCAGCGGCAATGGCGGTGGCGGGCGAAGCGGCGGCGTTGACCGGCACGAATATCTGCCAGCCGGCAATCGCGGGACATTCCACCCGCACCATGTCTGCGCGGCGGCCATGCCAGGCAAGCGCGAGCGGCTGCGGACAGGCGGCCATACGCAGGCGCCGATCCACCGGATGGCGCGCACCGCCGGGGCTTCCCGCCGGGGCACCGGTAAAGGCGGCAATTTCTGCGTCGATCGCGGCGGGATCGGCAAAGCCGCCCGCTTGCGCTGCGAGCGCGGAGGGCAGAGCGGCCAGAGCCAGGGCCGGCAACAGGGCAAGACGGGGCTTCATGGGCGAAGACTCCTTGAGCAGACGGATCATCTCTGCTCCGTTTCAAGCAAGGGCTGTGCCAGTTAGCGCGCGGGAGTGGGTGTGGCCGTGGGTGTCGGCAAGGGCGGATCGGCATCATGCGCGATGACGGCTTGCAGCGTCGAGCGGGTGGCGCCTGCCGGGGCGGCCTGCATGATCACGCGCGGTTCCACCCCGGCGGCAAGTGCTGCGGCGGCCAGTTCATCTGCTCGTTGCGCTGTTCGGTTCCGATCTCCGGGCGCATAGCGCGCCTCCACCGTCAGCAATTCGCCGGGGCCGGGTCGGCGGGTGGCAAGCCAATCGGCCAGAGAAGGGCCGCCCGGAGCATCCACGAACACCGCCATCGCCGCACCTTGGGCAAAGCCGCCTTCCCGCATATTTTCCTGCGGCGGCGAATGGTTCTGCGCGCTGAGCGCGGCGGCAGTGATAATGTACAGGATCATCGACAGATCGGCCAATGGCACCAGCCAGGCGCTGCCCATGTCGCGAAAGCCAGGATGCGCGCTTGAGGAACCCGGCATCACACCACCCGTTCCAGCCGGGTGCGGGCACGTGGCAGCGGTGACGCGTGTTCGCCCTGTCGCGGTGCAGAGGGCGGCACTGTTCCCGACAATTGCCGCGTCATCCAGTCGATCAGCATTTGCCGTTCTTCCTCCTCTGCCGCACCGCGCCGGGCGATCAGGCTGGCAAGAGGATGCAGCACCAGATGCGCCAGCATGAGGCCATACAGCGTGGTGACGATGGCGATTCCGATTCCGTCCATTATCAGCCCGCCAGCGGCCGGATCGTGATCCATTTGCGAGAGGGCGAACAATGTCCCCGCCATGCCGAACACCGGGGCCATTTCCGCTGCCAGCCGGATGGGGCGCAGCGCAAGCGCGCGCAGCCTTGTGCGCTGCGTGCGGAATCGTTCATGTGCGGCGATGAGCGAGGCGAGCGAACGGTCGCGGATCATGGCGCGGGTGGCGGTGGCAATTTCGCTGTCCGAACTGTGAAACGGGCCAGACCGCAGCACGCCGTCCACACGCAATTCCTCGACATCGCGGGCAATTTCGGCGCGCGCGGTTTCAAAGCGGAACGGGCGAATGAACAATTGCCCTGCGCAGCGCAGGGCCGCGGCCAGCTCACGCCGTCCGCTGCCCACGCAGGTCGCCAATAGCGTTCCGCCCAGCACGATAACCGCGCCGGTGGGGTCCAAGAGGGCCGTCACATCCATCGCCAGAAAACTCCTTCGCCAGCGGGCAGAACGGACATCCGCAGGGCGAAATTAAGGTGCGGCACAAATTTGCCGGACACGCGGCAGGGGCTTGCCGGCTTGCGCGCCTTCGAGGGGCATTCCGCGCCGCAGAGCGCAATTGGCACAGTGTTTGCTGATCATCCGCCGGAAACCCTTGTGTGGAGGCAGATATGAGCGAAAGGCTGTTCGGCATACACGGTGCGGCGCTGGAATTGCGCTCGCACCGCATGGGCCTGATCGCAGGCAATATCGCCAATGCGGCAACACCCGGATACAAGGCGCGCGACATCGATTTTGCCGCTGCGCTGAACGCGCGCACCAATGGCGCGGGCCGCGACGCGGCGTTTGCAACCGCCACCCGTTACCGCATCCCCACCATGCCCAGCATGGATGGCAATACGGTGGAACTGGCGAACGAGCAGATGGCCTTTGCCGAAAACGCGGTCGCCTATTCGGCCACGCTCTCCTTTCTCAACGGCCGGGTGGAAACCATCACCCGCGCGCTGAAAGGCGAATAGGCATGTCCTCAAGTAGCGAAGCGATAGGACAACCCACATGAGCGGCCAAATGACCCTGTTCGGCATGGTCCAGCGCGGCATGTCCGCGCAGATGGTGCGCATGAATGCAGCGGCGAGCAATATTGCCAATGCCGGTTCGGTCGCATCGAGCGAACAGGCCGCCTACCGTCCGGTGCGCGCGGTGTTCCAGCAGGAACTCGATGCCACAAGCGGCCTGTCCAGCGTGCGCGTATCCGAAGTGCGCCGCGCCGATGTGGCGCCCACCCGCCGCCACGACCCCGATCACCCGCTCGCCGATGCCAATGGCGATGTGTGGGAAGCGCCCGTCGATGAAACCGCCGAGATGGTCGAGATCATGGAGAGCGCCCGCCAGTACCAGAACCTGGTCGAAGCGATGAACACCGCCAAGCAGCTGATGCTCGAAACGCTGAGGAGCAAGTGATGACCACGATTACCGGCAATTCCGGGCTGACTGACAGCCTGAAGGCGATCAATTCCGGCCCCGCCGTGAACCCCTCCGCACGGGCAAAGACGGGGCTTGGCGCTCTTGATCAGGGCGATTTCCTGAAGCTGCTGGTCACCCAGTTGCAGCAGCAGGACCCGCTCGCCCCGGTCGATAACAAGGAGATGCTGGCGCAGATGGCGCAGTTCTCCACGCTGGCCGGCTCTACCGAAACCAACGCCACTCTGGCCGATATCTCAGGCAAGCTCGACGCGCTGATCCAGGTACAGAAAGCCGCCGCCAATCCCGCCACTCAAACTTCCGCAAGCTGAGGAGCACCCCGCCATGACCTCGTTCTACACCTCGCTGAACGGCCTGAAGAATTCGCAGACCGACCTTTCGACCATCGCCCACAACATCGCCAATGCCGAAACCACCGGCTTCAAGAAGAGCAATGTGGAATTCGCCGACATCGTCTCGTCCGGTTCGGCCGCCAATCCGCGCATGACGCAGGGGATCGGCGCGACGGTTGCGGGCATCAACCAGAGCTTCGGCCTCGGCGCGATCGAGCAGACCGGGCGCAGCCTCGATATCGCGATCGACGGGGACGGTTTCTTTGCCACGCGCAATGTCGAAAGCGGGCAGATCCTGTTCACCCGCAACGGCAGTTTCCAGATCGATGCGGCCGGTGCCGTTACCGATTTTTCGGGCAAGCGCCTGCAGGTGTTCGAAGTTGATTCCACCGGCGCAGTGGTCAATCCGGGTACGCGGGTGGATGCCATAATCCCCACCAGCAACGGCGCCGGATCGGACCTTGCCAGCATCACAATCGAAAAGAACGGCCTGATCTTTGCCGCCTATGCCGACGGGACGGCCGAGCCGGTCGGGCGTGTGGCGCTGGCCACTTTTGTCGCTCCCACAGGCTTGCGCCCGGTTGGCTCGACCAATTGGGAAGCCACCGGCTTTTCGGGCACGGCAAGTTACGAACTGCCCGGCAATGGCCGCAACGGGCAATTGCTGGCGGGCGCTCTCGAACGCTCCAACGTCGATCTGGCCGAAGAAATGGTGGGCCTGATCACCGCCCAGCGCAATTTCCAGGCCAATGCCAAGGCCATCGATACCGCCACCCAGTTTGCGCAGACGATCATCAACCTGCGCAGCTGATCCCTAACCTGACGGGAGCCATGCGATGGACCGCCTGATCTATACCGCGCTGACCGGCGTCGATGCCGCGATGAACCGCCAGCGGGCGGTGGCGAACAACCTTGCCAATGTCAGCACGCCGGGTTTCCGCGCGGAAACCTTCAGCGTGTCCAATCTGCGCCTGCGCAGCGAAAGCCTGGATGTGCGCGGGCTGGCGCAGGGCGCGGTGCGCGGGGCGGATATGTCGGCGGGCACGGTGATGCAGACCGGGCGCACGCTCGATGTGGCGCTGGGCGGCGATGCGCTGATGGCGTTGCAAGCCGCCGATGGCAGCGAAGTCTACACAAGGCGCGGCGATTTGCGGATCGAGCCGGACGGCCGCCTGCTGAACGGTGACGGCCTTGCCGTAATGGCCGAGGCGGGACCGCTGGTGGTGCCGCCGGGCTGGGCCATTTCGATCGCCCAGGATGGCGGTGTTTACGCTGCCGACCCCGCCGCGCCCGATGTGCCGGCGGAACTTGTCGGCCGCATCAAGCTCGCCAATCCCGCCGGCAGCCCACTGGTCAAGGGGCTGGACAATGTGCTGCGCGTGCCCGGCGGCGGCATTCTGCCTGCCGATCCCACCGCCACGCTGGTAACCGGCGCGCTGGAAGGCAGCAATGTCGATACCGCCGCCACGCTGGTCGACATGATCGAGGCGCAGCGCAGCTTCGAACGCCGCACCAAGCTTCTCTCCACCGCCGAACAGCTCGACCAGTCGAGCACGCGGCTGATGTCGCTCTCGTAAGACACCCAGAGCGGGACTGAAAGGAACCAACCATGCCCATTTCTGCCCTCCAGATTGCCCGCACCGGCCTTGAAGCGCAGGACACCCGGATGCGCGTGATCGCGCACAATCTTGCCAATATCGGCACCACCGGCTTCAAGCGCGACCGCGCCGATTTCCAGACGCTCGCCTATGACGATGCGCGCGTGGCAGGCCAGCGTTCGGGCGGGGACAACGCCTATGCCATCGGCCTCAATCTGGGCACCGGCGTGGCGGTGCAGGGCACCACGCGCATTCAGACGCAAGGCTCGCTCAACACCACGGGCAATTCGCTCGACCTGGCGCTCGACGGCGACGGTTACTTCCAGGTGGAATTGCCCGGCGGGCAGACTGCCTATACCCGCGCGGGCAATTTCAGCATGTCCGCCGAAGGCACGCTGGTCACCGCGCAAGGTTATCCGCTGGTGCCCGCGATCCAGATCCCGCAAGGCGCGCAATCGATCAGCGTGGGCGCGGATGGCACCGTTACCGCGGTTGTCGATGGCGAAACTGCTCCGGCTGAACTGGGCCAGATTACCATCGCCAGCTTCATCAACCCCGCCGGGCTTCAGGCGCGCGGCGACAACCTGCTGCTCGAAACCGCCGCCAGCGGAGCGGCCGATGTGGGCGCGCCGGGCGAAGTCGGGCGCGGGCAGATCCGGCAGGGCATGCTGGAAGCATCCAACGTGAACGTGGTGGAGGAACTGGTCGACATGATCGCCACCCAGCGCGCCTACGAAATCAATTCCAAGATGATCAGCGCGGTCGACGAAATGCTGCGCAACGCCAACCAGACGCTGTGAGGGTGAAACCGATGGTCCTGCGAATTGCCGCCATTGCCGCACTGAGCCTTGCCACCGCCGCCTGCGGCATGGAAGGCGGCACCCGCCGCGCCGGGTTCGACCCTGCGCTGCCGCCGCCGCCCGCACCCGGCTTTTCCGCGCCTGCCAATGGCGCGATCTTTCAGGCGGCCAATGGCTATACCGGCCTGCACGAAGGCACGCGTGCGCGCCGCGTGGGCGATCTGGTCACCGTGATGCTGGTGGAAAGCCTTGGCGCATCCAAGAGCACCAGCGCACGCACCAACCGCGCTGGCAATGCCGGAATCGAGCCGCCTACTGCCGGTCTTCTGTCGTTCCTCAACCCCGATGCCCTTAATGCCGCGGCCGAAGCGTCGTTCAATGGACAGGGCAATGCTTCGCAGCGCAGCACGCTCAACGGCGCCATCGCGGTCACTATCGCGGAAGTGCGGTCGAACGGCACTGCGCTGGTGGTTGGAGAACGGCAAATGCAATTGAGCCAGGGCGATGAATGGGTGCAGTTTTCCGGAATCCTGCGACTGGCCGACATTGATGTGAACAACCGTGTGCTTTCCACCCAGATTGCCGATGCGCAGATCATCTATGGCGGGCGCGGCGCGATCCAGCAGGCGAGCCGCCCCGGCTGGCTGAGCCGGTTCTTCAACATGGTGAGCCCGTTCTGATGCGCCGCCTGTTGTTCAGCCTTGCCTTTGCGCTGTTTGCTGCCTTCATCGTGGCGCAGCCGGCCCATGCGCAAGTGCAGCGCGTGCGCGATCTGGGGGCGTTCGATGGCGTGCGGCCCAACCAGCTGACCGGTTATGGCATAGTGGTGGGGCTGGACGGCACCGGCGATGACAATTTCGAATATCTGACACAGGCCATGCGCGGTGTGTCGGGGCGGCTGGGGCTGACCCTGCCGCCGGGTGTGTCGCCGGGGCTGAAGAACGCGGCCGCTGTCATCATCACCGCCGAACTGCCCGCCTTTGCCAAGCCGGGTCAGACGATTGATGTAACCGTGTCCACCATTGGCCGTGCGCGCAGCTTGCGCGGCGGCACGCTGGTGCTGACCCCGCTGACCGGCGCTGACGGGCAGATTTACGCGATGGCGCAGGGCAATCTGGCCGTGGGCGGGCTGGGCGTGTCGGGCCGCGACGGCAGCCAGGTGACGGTGAATGTCCCAACGGTGGGCCGCATTGCCGATGGCGCGACGGTGGAGCGCGAAGTAGCCACTGGGTTTGATCAGGCGGGCGAGCTGCGCTTTCACCTGCACAATGCCGATTTCCAGACCGCGTCGCGGATGCGCGATGCGATCAATTATCGCTTCCCCGGTGCCGCGCGGGTGGTCGACGCGGTGACGCTGTCGATCGTGATGCCCTATGGCGGCGATGCACGGGCCGAGATGATCTCGCAGATCGAGATGCTTGAAGTGTCCCCCGCACAGACCCCGGCGCGCGTGATCGTCAACAGCCGCACAGGCACGGTGGTTATCAATTCGGCGGTGCGCCTGGCGCCGGCGGCGATCAGCCACGGGCGGCTGGTGGTGCGGATCGAGGAAGAGCCGCGCATCATCCAGCCCGAACCTTTCAGCCGCGGCCAGACCGCGCTGGAGGAGGCGAGCACCGTCGATGTGATCGAACGCGATGTGCGTCTGGCCGCGATGCCGGGCGGCGCGAACCTGTCCGAAGTGGTCGATGCCCTCAATATGCTGGGCGTCGGTGCATCCGATCTTGTGGTTATCCTGGAGGCGCTCAAGCAAGCCGGCGCGCTTCAGGCCGAAATGGTGGTGCTGTGACGAACCCTGTCTCCTCTGGCGTCACGGCCCTCGGTGCCCGGCCTGCGCCCCCTGCCGCCGGCAATTCCGCACAGGCGGATGAGCTGCGGCAGGCGGCGCAGGCCTTCGAGGCGATCTTCATCCGCCAGATGCTGAGCGCGGCGCGAGGCGCTGATTTCGGGGGCGAACAGGCGCTGCTGGGCGGCCCCGGCATCGAACAGTTCACCGCCATGCGCGATGACCACTTTGCCGAAATCGCATCGCAGCGCGGCACCTTCGGCATGGCGGCGATGATCGAACGGCAATTGGCCGGCCAGCTTCGCCAGCAGGGGGATTAAGCCATGTCCAGCAACCTCCTCCTGATCGGCAAGAGCGGGGCGATGGCCGCGCGCAGCGGCCTGGAACTGACCGCGCAGAATATCGCCAATTCCAGCAACCCCACCTATGCCCGCCGCACGCTGGCGATGGCCGAAGTGGCGGCCAAGGGCGGCATTGCGATGGAACCGGGCGCCACGCTTTCGGGGGTGCGGCCTGACCAGATCCTGCGCACCAATTCGCTGTTCCTGCAGAACGAGGCACGCCGCACCGGCGGCGATCTTGCGCGGGCCGATGCCGAATTGCGCGGCCTGACCAATGCCGAAGCCGCGGTGGAGCAGGCGGGGATCTTTCCCGCACTGGTCGATTTCGAAGCCAGCCTGGCGCGCCTTGCTTCCGACCCGCTCGATGGATCGCTGCGCACCGCCGTGCTGGAGGATGGCCGCCGTCTGGCGCAGACCTTCCAGATTGCCACCAATGCGCTGGACGTGGCCGAAGCCGATATTATCTTTGGCGCGGATGCAGGGGTGGATCAGGTCAATCTGCTGGCGGGCGAGTTGGCGCGCACCAATGCCGCGATTGCCCGCGCGGGCCCCGGCAGCACCAATATGGCGGTGCTGCACGATCAGCGCGACGCTTTGCTGAAAGGCATGGCGGATATTGCCGGGGTCACTGCCACCTTCGACAATCTGGGCCGCGCCACCGTGCGGCTGGGCGGCGAAGTGCTGGTCAGCGGCGTGGATTCCTTCACGCTCACGCGCAGCAGCAATCCTGATGGCAGCTTTGCCTTTGCCGTGGCGGGCCAGCCGGCCACCCTGACATCGGGCAGCCTTGTCGGCGGATCGCAGGCGATGCGCGCGATTGGCGAATTGCGCACCGAGCTGGACGATATTGCCGCGCTACTCATCACCCGCGTCAACACGGCGCAGGGCAATGGCGCGGCGCCCGATGGATCGGCGGGGCAGCCCTTTTTCAGCGGCAGCGGCGCAGCCGATATTGCGCTGGCGCTGACCAGCGGCAACCAGATCGCCACCGCGCCCGCCGGTTCCCCGCCGGGCAGCCGCGAAACGGGCAATCTGATGGCGCTGCGCGATGCGCTGGCCAATGGCGGGCCATCGTCGGCCACCGATGCCATGCTGTTCAAGCTGTCGAGCGGGATCGCGGCGCGCACCGTGACCCGCGATGGCCTGCGCACCATTGCCGATACCGCTGCGGTCGCTCTGGCGGCCGAAACGGGCGTCGACCTCGATCAGGAAGCCGCCAATCTGCTGCGTTACCAGCAGATGTTCGAGGCATCGGGCCGGATCATGCAAACCGCGACCGAGATTTTCGACACCATTCTGGGGATCGGGCGATGACCGCGATTACCAATTCGACGCTCGCCTTCTACCGGCGCACCACCTCGAAAATGGGCGATCTGCGCGGACAGGCCGAAGCCTTGCAGCAGCAGCTTTCCACCGGGCAGCGCCTGACGCGTTCGTCCGACGATCCGGTGGCGGCATCGCGCCTGCGCAGTCTCGACCGGGCCGACCGGCTGGGCGCAATCGATGCGAGCAATGCGAACCGCGCCGCGCAGGATCTGGGGCTTGTCTCCAGCGCGCTGGAATCGATGGGTGCGGACATTATCCGCGCGCGCGAACTGGCGCTCTGGGCCGCCAGCGACACGGTGGGTGCCAGCGAACGCGCCTCCATTGCGGCCGAACTCGACCAGTTGCGCCTGCGCCTGATGGCGACCGCCAATTCGCCCGATACCAGCGGCAATGCGCTGTTCGGCGGCGAGGCGAGTGGCAAGGCCTATGAAATGGGCGCGGGCGGGGTGATTTCCTATATCGGCAGCCCGGCCAGCGGCACGATCGATCTGGGACAGGGGCAGGCCATCACCCGCGGCCTGACCGGCCCCGAAGTGCTCAATTTCACCGCAGCCGGCGCGCCGACCGATATCTTCGCATTTCTTGCCACGCTTTCCACCGCACTGACCGGCGGATCGCCTGATCCGGCTGGCGCAGCGCGGGATGCCATGGCCGGGCTGGACGACGCGCTCGACACGCTGACGCGTTCGCAGACCGTGGTCGGCACGCGGCTGGCCTGGATCGAGGTGATCCAGGATCGGCAGGTTGATCAGGCCGTATCGCGCGCCACGCAGAAGGCCGATACCGGCGGCGTCGATCTGGCCGGGACGATCGCGCAAATGCAGCAATTGCTCACCGTGCTCGAAGCCAGCCAGGCCGGGTTCACCCGCCTCGCCGGGCTCAGCCTGTTTGACCGTATCTAAAAGGGAACCGGAACCATGTTTGCAGCTGCCGGGATCGTGATCCTGCTTGTTCTGGTGTTTGGCGGCTTTGTCATCGCGGGCGGTTCGCTGGGGCCGGTGATGAAGGCTTTGCCGCTCGAAATGATGATTATCGGCGGCGCGGCGCTGGGCGCGACGGTTGCGGGCAATTCGATGCACGAGCTGAAGCTGATCGGCGGCGGGTTCAAGAAGGTGTTCAAGGGGCCGAAATACACCGATCAGGATCATATCGACGCGATCGCGCTGTGCAGCCGCCTCATGCGGATGCTGAAAAGCGAAGGGCCGGTGGCGCTGGAATCGCATGTGACCGATCCTGCCAATTCGGCGATCTTTGCCGAATATCCCGGCATCCTGGCCGATCCAGCGCTGACGAGCCTTGTCTGCGACACGCTGACGCTGATCGTCGTGTCTTCGGGGACGCTCGATACCAGCGCGGTCGAGGATGTGATGGACAATTCGATCAAGGCGCAATTGCACCAACTGGACGAGCCAGCACATGCGCTGCAAACACTGGCCGATGCGCTGCCCGCGCTGGGCATTGTCGCGGCGGTGCTGGGTGTGATCAAGACCATGAGTCATATCGATGAACCGCCCGCCGTGCTGGGCGGGATGATCGGTTCGGCGCTGGTCGGCACATTCTTGGGCGTGCTGCTGGCTTACGGCATTGTCGGACCATTGGCCGGACGGCTGAAGCAGATCAACGCGCATGACGGGCAGATTTTCCAGTCGGTGAAGCAGGTCATCATCGCCTCGCTCCACGGCTATCCGCAGCCGCTGGTGGTGGAAAGCGCGCGGTCGGGCCTGCCGCCCGCGCACCGCCCGGCGCTGACCGATCTGCTCGACATGCTGCGGGGCAAATAGAATGCAGAGCGCGCCTTTGCCTGTGCCCAGCGGCTCCCCGCCGCCCGCACCAATGGCACCGCCGCCGGCTGCCAATGCCCCCATACCCGCGCCGATCATCGTCAAGAAAGTGACGTTGGTGGCGGGTGGGCACCATGGCGGGGCGTGGAAAGTGGCCTATGCCGATTTCGTGACCGCGATGATGGCGTTCTTCCTGCTGATGTGGCTGCTGGGTGCGACTACCGAGGATCAGCGCAAGGGCCTCGCCGATTACTTCACCCCCACGCTGATCAAGATGCGCGAACAAAGTGCGGGCGCGGACGGGATGCTGGGCGGTTCAAGCATCGTGGATGCCGACAATTATCCCAACGCCGCCGGGCAGACGGGAAATCAGGCGATAACCGTGCCGCGCGATGCGCGCGGCGGCCCCACCGAAGGCGGGGCGGAGGATGCCGAGCGCCGCCGCATGGAAATCGCCCGCCAGATCCAGGAACGCATCGCCGCGGTCGAACGCCTGCAGCGCCTCGCTCGGCAGGTGCGCGTGATGCAGACGCCCGAAGGCATCCGTATCGATCTGGTCGACGATGCCGATTTTTCGATGTTCCACCTTGGCTCCACCGTGCTTGTGCCAGAGGCGCGCGAACTGCTGGGCATAATTGGCGAAACGATTTCGCCCACGGGCAAGCAACTGATCGTGCGCGGCCATACCGATGCGCTGCCCTGGCGCGGCGGATCGGGCGCGAACAACTGGTCGCTGTCGACTGGCCGGGCCGAGGCGACGCGGCAGGAATTGCTGCGCCATGCCCTGCCCGAAAGCCGCTTCAACCGCATTGAAGGTGTTGCCGACCGCGAACTGCTGGTGCGAAACGATCCGGCCGACCCGCGCAACCGCAGGATCTCGATCCTGCTGGTGGAGTAATTCCGCGCTGTCAGCGCTTGGTCAAGGCCACTTAATTTCGCCTTTGGCCTTGCCACGCTGGGCGTCCTCCGGTCTTTAAGGGCCATGTTCTCCGTCAGCCCAGATGTCGCGCTGCTTGTCCTTGGGTTGCTGCTGCTGCTCACCGTCATTGCGGGCAATCTGTCGAGCCGGTTCGGCCTGCCCGCGCTGATCGGCTTTCTGGGCCTGGGGATGCTGGCCGGTGTGGACGGGCCGGGCGGCATTTCGTTCAGCGACTATGTTCTGACTCAGAATATCGGCATTGCCTGCCTGATTTTCATCCTGTTTTCAGGCGGCCTCGATACCGATTGGAAGGACGTGCGGCGCGTGGCCGCGCCGGCTCTGCTGCTCGCAACATTGGGCGTGATGATCAGCGCCGGGGTGACGGCGGGGGCATCGATCCTGCTGCTCGATCTGCCGCCGTTTCAGGCCTTTCTGCTGGGCGCGGTGGTAGCTTCCACCGATGCGGCGGCGGTGTTTGCCATCCTGCGCACATCGGGCCTCGATCTGCACGGCGATGTGCCCGCGCTGATCGAAGTGGAATCGGGCTCGAACGATCCGATGGCGATCTTCCTGGTGGGCGCGGCGCTGCTGTTCATTGCCACGCCCGGCTCGTCGGCTCTGATGCTGGTGCCCGATTTCGCGCTGCAAATGGTGCTGGGCACGCTGACCGGGCTTGCGGTGGGCTATCTGCTGCCCGAATTGCTCAAGCGGTCGCATTACCGCAATGCGGGCCTGTCCTTCGTCATTTCGATCGCGGCCGCGCTGATCGCTTATGGCCTGGCCGAGCTGCCCGGCGGCAACGGCTTTCTGGCGGCCTATGTCGCGGGGCTGGTGGCAGGCAACCGCACCTATACCGCCAAGCGGCTGGTCAGCACGTTTCAGGATGGGATGGCCTGGCTGGCGCAGGTGGTGATGTTCCTCACGCTCGGCCTGCTGGTCGCGCCGACCAATCTGCTGGAGATCGTCGCGCCGGGCCTCGCGATCACCGCGATCCTCATGTTCATCGCCCGCCCCTTGAGCGTCTTCATCTGCCTTGCGCCGTTCCGCCGGTTTGGCTGGCGGGCCAAGCTGTTCATATCATGGGCTGGCTTGCGCGGCGCGGTGCCGATCGTGCTGGCGACCTTTCCCATGGTGGCGGGCGTGCCGGGGGCCTTCACCATTTTCAACGTCGTGTTTTTCGTGGTGCTGATTTCCAGCATTATTCAGGGGCCAAGCATCAAATGGCTGGCGGCAAAGCTCGACATTGCCTCGCGCCCCGACAGGGTCAGCGTGCGCCAGCCCGAAAGCGCGCTCCCACCTGTGCAGGTCGATCAGTAGCGCACGCCAAACGGCCCGGAAGCTTGGGAAAGCTCCGGGCCGTCCGGGGAGGGCGGGGAGCAGAGGGCGGCTCCCCTTCAGGGACTTGTTATTAGCGCAGCAGCGACAGCACGTTCTGCTGGCTCTGGTTGGCCTGTGCCAGCATCGCGGTCGAGGCCTGGCTGAGGATCTGCGCCTTGGCGAGAGCCGTGGTTTCCGCCGAATAATCGGTGTCCACGATCCGGCTGCGGGCGTCCGACAGGTTGATGGAGTTGGTCGACAGGTTGGTGATGGCCGATTCGAGGCGATTCTGGCCAGCACCCAGCGAGGCGCGGGTCGCGCTGATGTCCTTCAGTGCCGCATCGACGTTGCCGATCGTGGTGTCAGCCAGCGCGGCGGTGGACACATCCAGCGCAGTGGCGCTGATGTTCGTGCCGTCGATCGCGGTGCTGGTCAGCGTCACGACGTCGGTGGCGTTGGTGGCGATGTCGACTTCCACATCGGTGCCCGCCGAGGTGCTGAACAGCGTCACGCCGTTGAACTTGGTGTTCGCCAGAATGTCGCTGATCTGTTCCTGCAGCTGCGCCACTTCCGAGTTCATGTAGCCACGGTCGTCGTTGGAATAGGTTTCCGTCTTGGACTGGACGGCCAGTTCACGCACGCGCTGCAGCATGTTCGACACTTCGTCGAGCGCGCCTTCGGCCGTCTTGGCAAGGGCGATGCCGTCGTTCGCGTTGCGGATGCCCTGGTTCATGGCGCGGATATCGGCGGTCATCGTGGTCGAAATGGCGAGGCCGGCGGCATCGTCCTTCGCGCCGTTGATGCGCTTGCCGGTGGAAAGGCGTTCCATCGCGACGCCCATCATCTTGTCGGCGCTGGTCGAGGCGTTCGAGGCGCGCAGGGCGTTAATGTTGGTGTTGATAGCGGCCATTTGTGGTCTCCTGCTAGAAAATGCGGGGTTGGTCAGGTCTTCGTCTTGGTCTTCGTCGGTTCGGTGGGTGCTGCCCTTTCGGTGGCCCGATCGATGCAGCTTCCAGCCAGAAGAGCGGCCGCCGGCAAAAATGTTTAAGTCCGCCCCGTCGGTTGTGCCGTGCCTGAGCCTAGGCGTTTCTACGGGGGGTTAAGTTTCCGCTTCCTTGGACGTTCGGGCCGCATTTCCCCTCTGTAATCAGGGTTAACAGGGGCAGTTTCATGGCACGCATCAGCGCTTCCAAGGGGTTGGAAAAAAATCACGCAGGCCTGCTGAATTATGCGAAGATCATGCTGGAAAGCGGCGTTTGCGGTGGTGAAGTGTTGCTGGCCGGGGCGGAAAACGACCTGCCGGCGCGCCGCCGCGATGACCGGCTGATCGTGCTGGAAAAGGGTGCGTTGCCGAGGGTGGAGGGCCTTGGTGCGGGCGCGCTGCGCCTCACCTATACACAGGCGGAATGTCCCGCGACCTGCGCCGCTCTTTTGGCCTGTGCCGCACGTCCGGGGCAACCGGTGGCGGCCGACAGCGGCTCCATCGCCATGCTCACGCTGGCCGCGCGCGTTGCCGCCAGCGAAATCCCCGTGCTGATCGAAGGGCCGACCGGCACCGGCAAGGAAGTGCTGGCCCGTTATATCCATCAGGCCAGCCCGCGTGCCGCCGCGCCGTTCGTGGCGATCAATTGCGCGGCCATGCCCGAAGCGATGCTGGAAGCCATGTTGTTCGGCCACCGCAAGGGCGCCTTCACCGGCGCGACCGAGGCGGCGGAAGGTTTCTTCCGCGCCGCCGATGGCGGCACGCTGTTGCTCGACGAACTGGGCGAAATGCCCCTGTCCTTGCAGGCCAAGCTGCTGCGCGCGCTTCAGGAAGGCGAAGTCGTGCCGCTGGGCGCGACGCAGCCGGTAAAGGTGGATGTGCGCGTGATTGCCTGCACCAACCGCGATCTGGCAGCCGAAATCGCCGCAGGCCGCTTCCGCGAGGATCTGTATTACCGTCTCAACGTGTTTCCCCTGCGGCTCGACGCGCTGCGCGTGCGGCCCGATGACATCGCGCCGCTGGCCTTTGCCATGCTGCTGCGCCACGCGCCTGCTGCTGGCGCGCGGTGGATCGGGGCCGATGCGCTGGACAAGCTGCGCGCCCATGCCTGGCCCGGCAATGTTCGCGAACTGGAAAATGTGATCCGCCGCGCGCTGCTCCTGGCGGGCGACGAACCCACCCTTACTGCCGCGCATATCGTGTTCGATAGTGCGGTGCGTCCCGTCGGAGCTGGCGATACCCTGGTCGCTGCGGTTACCCCGGCCGCCTCCGACGGGCGCAACCTTTCCGCGATTGTCCGCCGCTCCGAAGCGCAGGTGATCCTCGACACGCTGGATCAGCACGGCGGCAACCGCCTTGCCACGGCCGCCGCGCTGGGCATTTCGGAACGCACGCTGCGTTACCGGCTTGCATCGATGCGTGAGGCCGGTCTGGTCGCCGCGGCCGGAGGTGCACGATGAGCGTGACCGGCCCTTCAGCCACAGGTGGCGGCCTGCAACAGGTGATGGCGCTGCGCCGCCAGATCGCCGAACAGTCCGATGCGCTGCGCACGCTGCGTGAAGCTGGCTCTGTCGCCGGATCGCCGCAACCCGGCACGCAAGCGCCCACGCCCGCAGGCGGCGGCTTTGCCGATACGCTGCGCAGCACGCTCGATCAGGTCAATGCGGTGCAGGCCCGCTCGTCCGAGATGACGGCGGCCTATGAACGCGGCGAAGTGACCGACATCGCGCAGGTGATGCTGGCACGTCAGGAATCCAGCGTCGCCTTCGAAGCCACGCTGCAGGTGCGCAACAAGCTGTTGTCCGCCTATCAGGACATCATGCGGATGGGAGTGTGATAGATGGCCGAGGCTGATCTTCCCGCCACCCGTCAGTCCGCCTTGCTGGGCGGCAATCCCTTGCTCGGCGACCGGCTGGGCGGCATCTTGAACAACCCGCTGCTGCGCCGCAGCCTGCCCGCGATTGCAGGCCTTGGCACGCTGGCGGCCGTAGGCGCACTGTATCTGGCGCTGTCGAGCGGGCCCAGCCGGATGCTGTATTCCAGCCTGACCGATGCCGAACGCGCCAGCGTCGTCGCTGCGCTGGAAGCAGGCGGTATATCCTACAAGATCGATCCGGGCACCGGCGCGCTGTCGGTGGCGGAGGAGGATCTCTACCGCGCGCGCATGCTGGTGGCATCCGATGGCGCGCTGGCGAGCCCTGACAGCACATCCGAAATGCTCGATGCGATCCCGCTCGGCTCCAGCCGCACGCTGGAAGGCGAACGGCTGAAGAATGTGCGCGAGCGCGAACTGATGCTCACCATTGCCGAAATCGACGCGGTGGAAAGCGTGCGCGTGCACCTCGCCAGCCCCGAACGCAGCGTGTTCGTGCGCGAGAATGTCGCGCCGTCGGCCTCGGTCATGCTGCGGCTGGCGCGCGGGCGTTCGCTGACCAACGATCAGGTGCAGGCCATCGTCAATCTGGTGGCAGGCTCTGTCCCCGGCCTCTCGCCTGATGCGGTGCGCGTGGTCGATCAACAGGGCCGCCTGCTTTCCGCACCCCGCAACGGCGCGGCCGATGCGCTGGAATTGCAGCGCGAATACGAGGACAAGCTGCGCCTGCAAGTTGCGCAGCTTCTCACCCCACTGCTGGGCGATGGGCAGTTTTCCACCGAAGTGCAGGTGGAACTCGACATGGCCGAAACCACCTCGGCCCGCGAGAGCTATGACAATGAAGGCGTTGTGCGCTCGATCAGCGAAAGCAATGCGACCCGTGCGGGCGAGACGCTGGCCGCTGGCGTGCCCGGCGTTGCCGCCAACACGCCGCCGCCGCCTGCCGTGCTGGAAGAAGGCGCGCCGCAAGGCGGGGCTGCGGTCGGGCAGGTAACGCCCGCAACGGGCCAGTCCTCCTCCCAGCGCACCTATGAACTCGGCCGCGAGGTCGCCGTGTCAAGCACGCGCCCCGGCACCGTGCGGCGCCTTTCGGTGGCGGTCGCCTTGTCCGAAGAAGCCTTGCAGGCAATTGCGCCTGCCACCGTGCAGCAAGTGCAGGAACTGGTTTCCGCAGCCGTGGGCGCGGATGAAGCGCGCGGCGATCAGGTGCGCGTGGTGGCGGGTGCCTTCAAGGCGGCCGAAGAAGAAACAGTGCCCTTTTACGAAACCGGCTGGTTCGCCATGGCGCTGCGTTATGGCACCGCGCTGATTGCGGTGATCCTCGGCCTGCTTTTCGGCGTGCGTCCGATCATCGCCGCGCTGCGCGGCCCGAAAAAGGACGAGGCCGAAGACGAGGATGGAGGTCCGGCGCTTGCCGCAGAGGATGGCGACGAACAGGGGCAGATACTGTCCGGCCAGCGGGTAAACATCGCCGTGGGCGATCCGCAGGACGATTTGCGCGAGCAAGTTGACCTGGCGCGCCGCCTTGCCGCTGAACAGCCCGAACGCGCCGCTGCCGCGCTGCGCCGGATGCTGGCTGCCCCCGCCGAAGGGGCCAGCGCATGAACATGGCCACTCCCGTGACCGAGGCCGACCGCGCCGCAGTTGTCCTGATGCTGATGGACGATGCTGAAGCCGCGCGCATTCTGGCGCAGATGGAACCCGACGAGCTGGCGCTGATTGGCGAGCGCATGATCGCGCTGGGCGAAGTGGGTGCAGATGGCATTGCCTCTGCCATCGAAGGCTTTGTCCGCCACGCGCAAAGCACGTCGCTTCCCGCGTATGATCGGCCCGCGCAACTGCGCAGCCGGATGACTGCCGCCGTGGGCGAGGTGAAGGCCGAATCGATCATGCAGCGCATTGCCCCTGATGCGCGGCCCCGTTCCATCGAACTGGCGCGCTGGCTGGCGCCGCAGGTGCTTCTCGAACTGATCGAGGGTGAACACCCGCAGGCGATTGCCGTGCTGCTGTTGTTGCAGGAGGCAGAACCCGCCGCGCGCCTGCTGGCGATGATGCCGCAGGCGATGCAGCCCGATCTGGTCGAACGGATCGCGCGCATGGGCAAGGTTTCGCACCATGCGATGGCGATGCTGGACGAAATCCTTTCCGCCCGCATTGCCAGCCGTTTTGGCGAAGCCGCGCTGACGATGGGCGGCCCGCGCGAAGCAGCCGAACTTATCAATCTGGCTGCGGGCAATATGGGCAAGGTGGTGATCCCCGCGATCTCCCAGCGCGACGCCGATCTGGCCCGCGCGATCGAAGCGGAAATGTTCACTTTCGAGATGCTCTACGCGCTCGATCCCATGCAGATGGGCCGTCTGCTGCGCGATGTCGAAAGCGAAGTGCTGGTGGATGCGCTGAAGGGTATCGAGGAAGAACAGCGCGCCCCGTTCTTTGCCGCCATGTCCAGCCGTGCGGCGGACGGCGTGCGCGACGAGATCGAGATGCGCGGCCGGATCAAGCTGGCCGATGTGCGCGAGGCGCAGCGGCGGATCGTGGCGCTGGCGCGCGAACTGGCAGAGCTTGGCGAAATCAGTCTGGGGGCGGGCGATGGCGAGTTCGTTTGAGCCGCTGTTCGCGCCCGCACCGGCGCAGGGTTCAGCAAGTGGCCCTGCGTGGATGGCGCTGCTGTCCCAGCGCGGCGGCTTTTCCAGCGCCGGTTTTGCCGCGCGCCCCCACCAGCCGGAACCCCCGCCGCAGCCCGAACCCGATGCCGCGCTGGCCGAGGCTTTTGCCCAAGGCGAGGCACACGGCCGCGCGATGGCCGAAGCCGCCTTTATCGAAACCGAGGAAGCGCGCGCCGCTCTCACGCTGTCGCTGGCGCAGCTTGACGAGGGGATGGAGCGCGAACTGGCGCAGCGGCTGGCCGAATGTGTCGCGGCGCTGTGCGAGGCGACGCTGGCCCCGCTCGCGCTCGACCGCGAGGCGCTGGAAAGGCGCTGCGTGCGCGCGGCGGGCATGGTTGGCGAGGGGATTACCGATGCCTCGCTACGCCTCCATCCCGATGATGTGCGGCTGCTCGATCCCGGCTTTGCCTCTACTTGGCATATCCTCCCTGATCCCATGCTCGAACGCGGCAGTGTGGTGTTTGACACGGCGGAAGGCGCGGTGGTCGATGGCCCGGCCGAATGGCGCGCCGCGCTGCGCGAGGCGCTGGGTCTGTGCTGAACACGCTTGAGGACGAACTGCGCCACATTGCCCGCGCCGCGCCTGATCTGCGCGAGGCGCTGGGGCCGGTGCCGTTGGGCCGCATTGTCAGCTGCGATGGCGGGATGATCGAGGTGTCCGGCCTTGCCGCGCCCATCGGCACGCTGTGCCGCGCGCGGGTGGCCGATGGGGATCACGCGCCCGCCGCCGAAGTGGTCGGCTTTCGGTCAGGCCGCAGCCTGATGATGCTGCTCGGCGATACGGTGCGCCTGCAACCGGGCACGCTGGTGCGCGCCGAAGGGCGGCCCGGCATGGTGCGCGTGGGCGAGGAGTTTCTGGGCCGCGCTGTCGATGGCGCGGGCACACCGATTGACGGCGGGCCGCCGGTCAACGGAGCTGCATTGTGGCCGTTGGGGGGAATGCGCGAAGGGGCGCTGGAACGCGCATCCGTCTCGCAGCCTTTCGATTGCGGGATCCGCGCAATCAACGCGCTCGCCACGCTGGGCGAGGGGCAGCGCGTGGGCATTGTTGCGGGCTCTGGGGTGGGCAAGTCGGTGCTGCTCGACATGATGGTGCGCGGCGCGGATTGCGACATTGCGGTGATCGGCCTGATTGGCGAACGCGGGCGCGAGGTGTCCGATTTTGTAGCGCGGCATATGGCCAAAGACACCAAAGGCGATCGGCGGATGAAGACCGCGCTGGTTGCGGTGCCCGCCGATCACGCCGCCAATCTGCGCCTGCGCGGCGCGCAGCTGGCCTGTTCGCTGGCGGAATATTTCCGTGCGCAGGGCAAGCGCGTGCTGCTGGTTCTCGACAGCCTGACCCGCGTGGCGCACGCCGCGCGCGAGATTGCGCTGTCGCTGGGCGAACCAGGCGCGGCGCGTGGCTATCCCCCGTCCGCGCTCGCGGCAATTACCAAGCTGATCGAGCGGGCAGGCAATTCCGCCCGTTCGGGCGGCGCGATCACCGGCATTTACACCGTGCTGGCCGATGGCGACGATGCGAACGATCCCGTGGTCGATACCGCCCGCGCCATTCTGGACGGGCATATCGTGCTCAGCCGCGAAATTGCGCAGCGCGGGCAATATCCCGCAATCGACATTCCCGCCTCGCTCAGCCGCGTGATGGAAGCGGTCGCCACCCCGGCTCACCGGCAGCAGGCGCGCGCGCTTCGTGGTTTGGTGGCCGCGCTCGAAAGCAACCGCGATTTCCTGCTGATGGGCGCCTATCGCCCCGGCGTTGACGCGCAACTGGATCGGGCGCTGGCGATGCAGGATGCGATCCGCGCCTTTCTGGGGCAGGAGGCGCACGAGCAGGTGCCGCTTGAAAGGGCGATTGCCGAACTGACCGGATTGATGGGCCATGGCCCCGCCTGATCGCAAGGCCAAGCTGTTTGCTCGGATGGCGCGCTTGCGTGAAGTGGAGCGGCAGGCCGCAATGGTGCGCGTGGCGGAGGCCGCGGGCCTGCATGGCAAGCTGATCAACCTGCACACCCGCAGCGGCGAAATCGCCGCATCCTATGCCAGCCACGAACACACCCATTCGGGCGGCGATCTGGCCGGGCGGCTGACCTTTCTGGCGGGCCTGCAGACGATATTGAGAGAGACCGAAGGCGACCGGCGCAAGGCCGAACGATCGAGCGCGGAGGCGATGGCCGCGCTGCGCCTGGCCGAAAGGCGACGCGACATTGCCGGTGAACGCGTGGCCGCCGAACGCGCAGCAGCCGAAAAGCAGCTCGCCGCGCGCGAGATTCCCGTTTTGGCACGGAAGTTGAAAGGCTGACGGCAGAACCACTCTTACCCAAGGGAAATCGCCCAGTGAACCTCGCCTCGCTGCTGACCGCCACGGCCGGACATTCCGCCGGTTTCTCTGCACCGCAGGTCGTAAATGCGGGTGCCGACGGGGGTGAAACTCTATCCTCACGTGCCTTTGCCGAATTGCTCGGCCCGCTGTTGCAGGGCGCGGCCACACCCGATGCGCGCAGTTTGGGCGGCAAGGAGGCGGCAGAGGGCGGCAAGGACTTGCCGGTTGCCGCTGGCATTGCCGCGCCCGATGCGGGAGCGCTGGCTGTTCTTCCCGAATTGCCTGAACCCCTTCTGCCCGCGCCTGAAGTCCTTGCCGCGGCGATCGCCTTGCCCGATGCTGCGCCGAACGCGGATGTGCCGGTTGCGGCAGAGCGTGGCGGGCCAAACCTGCCGGTTCCGCCGCAGGTGGTATCGCGCAAGCCAGCCATAGCGCAGGAAATGCCGGGCGCGTCGGCCTTGCCGGTCCCTCCCGCTGCGCTGGCAGCAAGCGGGGCACCGGCGATGAGCGCCGCACCGCTGGCTCTGCCCTTTGCCCGCACCGCTATTCACCTCAACCTGCGTGGTGAGCCGGGCAGTGCCAGCGCCGCCCAATTGCCTGCCGCAAACGCGCCTGCCGCGTCGATGCCTGCCGCGTCCGTTACCCCTGCGGAAGTCGCAGAAAAGCTTGCGCCCGAATATATGCCCGCGCGGGGATCCGCCGTGCAGGCCATTGCGGCCCGGCTGGCAGAACGCGCCGCGCCATCTGCCGCCATCCCCGTGGACAGCGGGATGCAAGAGGTCTTATCGCCGTTGACCGCTTCCATGGCGATGCCGGTGCGCAGCACTGCGCGCGGTGCGCCCGTGGACGCGGTGGCGAGTGACAAGCCTGCGGCCGCGCCAACCAATGCGCCGCTGCTTACTGCCCCTGCATCGGCGCCAGCACCTGCACCGTCCATTGCCGTGGCCGATGCCCCGCGTGGGGCAACCGCCGAAAGCGCCAACACGCCGCAAGCTGCCGCTACCCCCACCACACCGGGGCACGATTTCGAAGCCGTGATCGACAGGTTGGCACAGGCGCGCGAACTGGCCCAGCCGGGTCGCGCTTCGCTCCAGATCGCGCACCGCGAATTCGGCCAGGTGGCGGTGCAATTCGACATGGTCGGCCAGTCGCTGAAAGTCGCGCTGTCGAGCAGCGATGCCGGTTTCGCTCCGGCCGTGCAGGCCGCATTGGCCGACCGCCCGGTGATCGCGGTGCAGGATGGCGCTGCGGCCCGCAATGATGCGCGCGGTGACGGGCGCAATGATGCACGCGCGGATCAGGGCGGGGGCCAGAATCCCGGCTCTGGCCTCTCGGCCCAATCCGATCAGCAGCGCGGCGAGCAGCAGGCCCGCGCACCGCGCAATCTTGCCGCTGGCGAACAGATCCTGCGCCAGAACGACCCGAACCAATCCGGCGAAGCAAGCCCACGCGCCCCGCGCGATGGCAGCCGCTTTGCATAAACCCCTGATTTTCCGGAGCTGCTGAGATGAGCAAAAAGAAGGAAGACGGTGAAGCCAAGCCCAAATCGGGCAAGATGAAGCTGATCCTGGGCGCAGTCCTGCTGTTGGGTCTGGGTGCGGGCGGCGCCTATGGCGCGGTGGCGATGGGCTATATCGGCTCGCAGGGTGCAGGCGCACACGAACCCGATGTGCCGCGCTATGTCGCCAAGGGCGATCCCGATCCCTTTGCCGATGCCGAAGGGGATGAAGGCCCCCCGATGGTTTACGGTGAAGGCGGCAGCGAATACCGCGCCGCCTATTACACCTTCGAGGACGGCTTTACCTCCAACCTCAAGGATTCGGCCGGGCTGGTGCAGGTCAGCCTTGCCGCCTCCACCCGCCGCGACGGGCGCGTCATCCGCTGGCTGCAACTGCACGAACTCGCCATCCGCTCCGCCATTCTGGTCGAACTGGCCGATACGCCCGAAGACGATGTCTATTCGGTCGAAGGCAAGCAGCGCCTGCAACGCCGCCTGACCGCCGCGATCAACCGTGTGCTGGAGGAAAACGAAGGCTTTGGCGGCGTCGAGGCCGTGCATTTCCGCAGCTTCCTCGTGCAATGATTTCCGAAGGCTTCCTGAAGGCCGAAAGGCCGCTGGCGCAGCACAGCAGCAGCCTGGCCGCGCGCGTGCCGCAGCCCGACGAGCTGGCGGGCGCGCTGGCCGCCGCCGCGCCGCGCCTGCGGCTGGCACTTGCCGAAAGCCTGCGCCCGCTGTTGGGCGGTGAGAAGGCGCAGATCGAATGTTCCAAGGTCGAGAAAGTCGCCGCGCCGCGCCTGCACAAGATGATCGATGCAGTGGCGGTCAACCTGCTGCTCGAAGATGTTGGCGGCGCGCAGATGCTGGCCAGCATGGATTATGCCGCGGCGCTCATTCTGACCGATCAGGTCTTTGGCGGGCGCGGCGATGCGCCCGGCGTGCTGCCCGATCGCCTGCCCGCCGCGACCGACCTCACCATGGCGCGCCTTGCCGCCGCGCTGGGCGAAGCGCTGGCGGGTGCGCTGGAACGGCCGCAGCCCTTGCGTCTTGCCGCGCGCAGCGAAGTGCTGGGCAAGCTGGTGCGCGCGCGCGATGACGACATGTTTCTGGCGCTGCGCTGCGATGTGGCGCTGCCGGGGCGCAATCCGTGGAGCGTGCAACTGGTGATGCGCCTGTCGCAGGCGGCGCTGCTGCTGGTCGAAGGCGCGCGTGCCCCGCGCAGTTCCGAAGCCGTTGCCGAAAGCCCGGCGACGGCTCTGGAAGCTCCCTTTGCCGATCTGCCGCTGGAACTGGTGGCCGTGCTGGCGCAGATGCAGGTGCCGGTGGCGCGCATTTCCGCCCTGAAACCCGGCGACACCATTCCGCTGGCGATCCCCGCCAACATTCCCCTCTATCTCGACCGCGTGGCGATTGCCCACGGGCAGGCGGGCAGCGCCGATGGTGTGCTGGCGCTGCGCCTCACGCGGCTGGCCCATTCCCAAAGCGAAGGACATACCAATGACCGCTGACGATCTGCGCGCGCTCGACCTCATCCGCGATGTGGATGTGACCCTGACGGTGGAACTGGGCCGCACACGCCTGCCGCTCAAGGATGTGCTTGCGCTGGGCGAAGACAGCGTGGTGCCGCTGGGCCGCCAAGTGGACGAGATGTTCGACGTGCTGGTGAACGGCAAGCTGATCGCGCGCGGCGAAGTAGTGACCGAAGGCAACCGCTTTGCCCTGCGCATCGTGGAGATGGCGGGCGATGCCCGCAGCACGCCAGAGGGCCGCCGTTGATGCTGTGGTATATCCTCAAGCTGCTGCTGCTGCTGCCGCTGCTGGCGGGCCTTGTGTGGGGCAGCTTGTGGCTGACGCGCAAGATGCAGGCACGCATGGTTGCGCCCGGCGGCGAGAAAGCCGCGCGGCTGGTGGAAACCACGTTCCTTGCCCCCGGCATAAGGCTGGCGGTGATCGAGTTTCGCGGGCGCGAGATCCTGGTGGGCGCAACCAAGCAGGGGCTGGTGCGGCTGGCCGAGAACGATCCCTATGCCGCGCGCCGTCAGGTGATGCCTGCCGATACCCGCGAATGGGAGATGAGCTGATGCTGCGCCTTCTGACCGCAGTGTTGGCGATGGCGGCGCTGATCGTGCTGCCCGATATGGCGATGGCCGCGCCAGCGGTGCCAGCCATGCCGGCGGCGGGCCTCGGCGGCGCGTTGGAGCGCGCCATGGACGGCGCAAACGGCGGCGCGCCCTTGTCCTTCTCGCTGCAATTGCTCCTTATCATGGGGCTGCTCACCATCCTGCCGGGGCTGGTGCTGATGATGACCAGTTTCCTGCGCATCATCATTGTGCTGTCGATCCTGCGCCAGGCGCTGGGCCTGCAGCAATCGCCGCCCAACCAGGTGCTGATCGGCCTTGCTCTGTTCCTGTCGCTGTTCATCATGGCCCCCACGCTGGAACAGGTGAACACCGCCGCCATTGCTCCCTACGCCGCAGGCACGATCGAGGCGGATGCGGCGATTGCGGCCGCGGGCGATGCCTTCCATTCCTTCATGATCCGCCAGACGCGCGAAACTGATCTGGCGATGTTTGCCGAGATGGCGGGGTACGGCACCTTTGCCAGCCCGGACGAGGTGCCCTTTTCGATCCTGCTGCCCAGTTTCGTGACAAGCGAGCTCAAAACCGCGTTCCAGATCGGCTTCATGATCTTCCTGCCCTTTCTGGTGATCGACCTTGTGGTGGCAAGCGTGCTGATGAGCCTGGGCATGATGATGCTGTCCCCCACGATCATCTCGCTGCCGTTCAAGCTGCTGCTGTTCGTGCTGATCGATGGCTGGGCGCTCTTGATGGGCAGCCTCGCCATGAGTTTCGGGTAGGGGAGGGCTGAGCGATGGATGACGGCGCTTCGCTGTTTGCCCTGTTCGACCGGATGCTGTGGACGACCGCGCTGGTCGCCGCGCCCATCCTGCTTGCCGCACTGGCCATTGGCCTGCTGGTGGGCGTGATTCAGGCGGCAACATCGGTCAACGAACAGACGCTGACCTTTGTGCCCAAGCTGGCCGTGGTGGCGGCAGTTCTGGTGTTCTTCGGTGCGGCCATGTTCGGCCTGATCGGCGATTTCGCGCGCGAGATATTCGCCCAGATCGCGGGGCTTTCGGCCCAGTGACACTGCCCGATTTCGGCATTGGCGCAATCGAGGATCAGCTGTGGGTGCTGATCTTTCTGATGGTGCGCATTGGCGCCGCGCTGATGGCGGCTCCGCTGTTCGGTGCGCGCAGCGTGCCGGTGGAAGTGCGTATCGTTATTGCGGGCGCGGTTGGCGTGTTCGTGATGAACTGGCTGCCGGTGCAGGTGCCGGCGGATATGCTGGCGATCGAGACGATCCTCGCCCTGCTGACCGAGGCGGTAATCGGCTTCACGCTGGGCTTTGTGCTGCAACTCTCCTTTGCCGTGCCGCTGATCGCGGCGGAACAGATTTCGGGCACGATGGGCATGGCGATGGCGACCGCGGTTGATCCCAACAGCGGCGGGCAATCGGGCGCGCTGGGGCAGGTGTTTGCGATCATGCTGACATTGGTGTTCCTGGCGCTGGGCGGGCATCTGCTGTGGCTGCGGCTGGTGGTGGAAAGCTATAATCTGTTCCCGCCGGGCGCAGATTGGAATGTGGGTGAACGCGGCTGGCTGGTGGCGAGCTTTGCCAGCCAAGCGCTGGCGACCGCGGTGGCGATTGCCCTGCCGGTCACGCTGGTGCTGCTGCTGGTGCAGATCGTGACCGGCGTGATCAGCCGTTCGGCCCCGTCGCTCAACCTGTTTGCGCTGGGCTTGCCTGCAGGCGTGCTGGCGGGGTTGGCCGCGCTGATTGCCGCGGTGCCGCTCTTGACCGATCATTTCGTGACGCTGGCCGAAGCCGCCATCGAGCAGGCCGGACTGGCGGTGCAGCCGTGAGGTATCGGGCGTGAGCGAGCAACCTGCTGGCGAAAAGAGTTTCGCCCCCACCGAAAAGCGTCTGCGGGATGCGGCGAAAAAGGGCAATGTCCTGCGCAGCCGCGAAGTGGCGACTGCCGTATCGATGCTGGCAGGTGCGCTGTGGCTCAAAGTGGCAGGGCCATGGCTGCTCACCGCAGTGGAAGGGCGCGCCACCACCGCGCTGACATTCGACCGGGGCGCGCTGGAGGATTTCAGGCCCGAACGGCTGGTCGCCGACACTGTCTGGGCGCTGTTGCCGCCGATCCTGTCGCTCGGCGTGCTGGTGATCGTGGTCGTCTTCACCGCGCAGCTTGCCTATGGCGAGGGGAAGTTCGTCGCCGGCAACGCCTTGCCCAAGGCCAGCCGCATCAACCCGCTGGCAGGGCTGGGCCGAATGTTCGGGCCACAGGGGCTGATCGAACTGGGCAAGAGCCTGGCCAAGCTGTCGCTGCTGGGCGGCGTCGCCTGGTATTGGGGCAGCGCCAATCTGGCCGCGCTGATGGCGCTGGGGCGCGGCGAACTGACCGGGCAGCTTTCCGCTGCCTGGGACGCGACCGCCAATCTTCTGCTGCTTCTCTCCGCCGGGCTTGCAGTCATCGCAGCCATCGACTGGCCGATCCAGCATCTGCTGCGCATCTCCAAGCTGAAAATGACTGCCCAAGAAATGCGCGACGAATACAAGGAAATGGAAGGCAGCCCGGAAAAGAAGGCCGCCATTCGCCAGCGCCAGCGCGACATTGCCAAGGGCGGGGTGGCCGGCGCGGTGCGCGAGGCGCAATTCGTGCTGACCAACCCCACACATTTCTCGGTCGCGATGGCGTATGACCCGGCGGTGGCGGCTGCGCCCTATGTGCTGGCCAAGGGGCGCGGGGAAAAGGCGCTGGCGATGCGCGAATTGGCGGCGGAATACGGTGTGCCGCTGCTTGAATACCCTACGCTTGCCCGCGCGGTCTATTTCACCACGCGCGAAAACCAGATGATCCGCGCCGAACTGTATTCCGCCATCGCCAGCGTGCTGGCCTTCGTCATGTCGCTCAAACGCGGTGAAGCGCCGGTGCGTCCCTCCATTACCGTGCCGCTGGAATTGCGTTTCGACGCCGAAGGGCGGCCGCAGGCGCGGGGTTAAAGCCGTGCCACGCCAACCGTTCTTGCCGTTATGACCAGCACCAGCAGCACATCCAGCATCATTACCACGCTTGGTGGTGGCAGCGGGGTCGACATGATCAAGCTGGCGACGGACCTCGCCGAAGCGCGCTTCCTGTCGCAAAAGGGCCAGTTGCAAAGTCGAAGCCAGGCACTGGAGGCGCGGATTTCCGCCGCTTCGACCTTGCGCCGCCAGATTACCAATCTTGCCAGCGCCTTGGGCGACCGGATCCGCACCGGCGATCTGTCGCCCAGCCCAACGCTGTCCAATCCGGCGGTGGCGCAGATTTCGCTCCTGCCCGGTTCACCGGGGCGGGGCAGCTATTCGCTCGAAGTCACCGCGCTTGCCTCGGCCCAGACGCTGGCCAGCAACGGCTATGCCGCGAACACTGCGCCGGTGGGTGAGGGGCAGTTGACGATCCGTTTCGGCACGGCAGGCGCATCCAGCTTTGCCGAGGATACAGCCCGTGCGCCTGTTACCATCGATGTGACCGACACCGATACGCTGGCCGATGTGGCGCGCAAGATCACCCAGTCGGGCAGCGGCCTCACCGCCTATGTCGCGCAAGGCGCGGGCGGCACGCGGCTGGTGGTGAAGGGGCAGGACGGGGCGGCGAATGGCTTTGTGATCGAGGCAGCAGGTGCCAGCGCCAGCGATGGCGTGACCCCCCCAGTCGCGGGCCAGATCGATTACCTCGCCTGGTCGCCTGCCAGCGACAGCGGACAGCGCAAGGCAGCGGCGCAGGACGCCGCTTTCCTGTTCGATGGCGTGGCGATGACCAGCGCCAGCAACAAGGTAAGCAATCTGCCCGGCGGCCTCGTGCTGCAACTCACCGGTACCAATGCGGGGGCGCCCGCGCAGATCGGCTTTGCCGACAAGACGCAGGCGATCACCGCGATGATGGGCGATTTCGTCGCGGCGCTGAACGACATCACCGCCTCGCTCAACGAACTGGCCAATCCGCGCAGCGGCGAACTGGGCAATGATGCAGGCGCCCGTGCGCTGAAACGCGCGCTGGCCGGGCTGACGACGCAGGTGGTCATGCCCAATGCGGCTGACGGCGATCCGCGCACGCTGGCCGATCTTGGCCTTGCCACCACGCGCGAGGGCAATTTCCGGCTCGATGCCGTGCGCCTGCGCGAAACGCTGGCGAACAGCCCGGCGGGTGCCTCAGCCATGTTCACCACCGGCCTGTTTGGCGTGTTCGCCACGGTGGACAGCATGGCGCGCAGTGTCACCTTGCGCACCAATCCCGGATCGCTGGGCGGATCGGTCGAACGTTACACACGGCAACAGGAACAGATTACCGAGCGGCTGGGCAAGATTGCCGAGCAGCAGGAAAAGCTGCGCGAGCAATTGGTGAAAACCTTCACCAGCAGCGACCGCAATGTGGCCGCCTCGCAATCGACGCTCGCCTTCCTGAAGAACCAGATCGCCGCGTGGAACGCGCCGCGCAATTAAGGGGCAAATCGCCATGTTGAAAACCGCCAACCCCGCCGAAGCCTATCGCCGCGTCGATTTCGACGCGCGCGTCGCCGGGTCCAGCGGGCTGGATCTGGTGCGGCTGTGCCTGGCCGATGTCGATGCGGCGCTGGGGCAGGCGATCTGGGCGCATGACAACGGGCGCGAGGATATTCGCCGCAATGGGTTGGCGCGTGCGCAAAGCGGGCTGGGTGCGCTGCGCCTGGGGGTGGATCGCACCAATCCGGTGGGGCCAGCTTTGCTGACGCTGTATGAAGCGATGTCCGCCACCGTCACCGCCTGCCGGTTCCGTTTCGATGCCGCCGCGATATCGCGCGTGCGCGCCGATCTGCGCGAAATTGGCGCGGCGATGAACGGCTGATCTACGCGACCCGCTCCACCGTTCCGCCTGCCACCTGCCACACCGCCGCCTCGTCCAGAATATCGGCAAAGGGCGCGGTTTCGGTGCCGGTCAGCCAGACCTGGCTGCCGCCTGCGCGCAGCCTCTCGAACAAGGCAGCACGGCGCAGCGGATCGAGATGCGCGGCAACCTCGTCAAGCAGCAGCACGCCCGGCCTGCCGCCTGCGGCAAGGCCTGCGTGGGCGAGCGTGATGGCGATCAGCATCGCCTTCTGCTCGCCAGTGGAACATTGCGCCGCCGGCATGGATTTGGCGGCCATCTGAACGTTCAGCTCGTCCCGGTGCGGCCCGGTCAACGTGCGCCCCGCAGCCCGGTCGCGCCCGCGCCCGCGCCGCCATTCTGCGCGCAGGGCGTCGGCACTGGTGCCGCCTCCTGCCACATAGGTCAGGTCTGGCCGGGCAAAAGGTTCGTCGGGCAGGTCTGCCAGCGCGGCAGACAGCGCCGCGATCACGCCCTCGCGCCCGGCAGCCAGTGCCGCGCCGCCTTCGGCCATCTGCGCCTCGATGGAATCGAGCCAGACCGGATCGGGTTCTGCCGCATCGGCCAGCAGGCGATTGCGTTCGCGCAGGGCCGCCTCATACTGGCTGGCATGGCGGGCATGGGTCGGGTCCAGCGCCACGGCCAGCCTGTCAAGATAGCGCCGCCGTGCCGATGCCGTGTCGGCAAACAGGCGGTCCATTGCCGGGGTCAGCCAGCCGATCGCCAGCCATTCGCCCAGTGCCAGCGCGCTGGCGCCTGCGCCGTTGATCTGCACTACGCGGCGGGCCGGCGCGTCAGGCTGCGTTCCGGTGCCGAGTTGCACCGTGGCGTCATCGCCGGTGCGCAGTGTGGCACTGATGGCGAAAGTGCCGCCGCCACTCTGCCCCGCCATCTCGGCCAGCGGCGCGCGGCGCAGGCCACGCCCAGGTGCCAGCAGAGACAGCGCTTCGAGCACATTGGTTTTGCCCGCGCCATTTTCCCCCACCAGAAGGTTGAAATGCGCTGCCCCGTCCAGCCGCGTGGCGGCATGGTTGCGAAAGGTGGAAAGGGTGATCCGGTCGAGCGCCATTGTCCGCGTCGTGGACTAGGCCAGCGGCCGCGGCAATTCTACGAAAAATCACATTCCCAAACCTTGGTGAAAAAAACCAATAATCAGCTTGAGGGGACGGCTAAGCTTTCGCTCGGCTGAACAGAATTGGCAGAATTCCGCCATTTTCGCGAATTGGCACGGCCCCTGCAGTTACCCTTGCATCGGACGCACACCGCGTCCGGCAAGCAGGAAGGGAAAATACAATGTCGAACGAAAAGAGCATCTTCCACCGCGCCGCCGCCGCCCTTGGCGCCGTTTCCATGTCGCTGGCGATCCTGGTGAGCTATTTCGCTACGCCGGAAATGCAGGCGGTTTCAGGAGTGCTGGCATGACCGCGATGAACAACCAGCCGGGCAATCAGGATGTCCGCCTTGCATCGCGCAAACTTGCGCTCGATCGCCAGAATGCAAAGCTCGGCGGGGTGTGCGCTGGCATCGCCAACTGGCTGGGCACCGATCCGCTGCTGGTGCGGCTTGGCTTTGTCATCGGCACCGTTGCGGGGCTAGGCAGTCTGATCCTGGTCTATCTGGTGATCTGGTTCGTGGGCGCACTGGCAGAGTAATCCTCTGTCATGCATCCCCACGATCTGAACGGGCGAAGGGGGAGAAATCGGTGTCGGTATCGAAGACATCGACCCCCTCGCGCGCCTTCAGGAAGCCGACCACCTTGTAGGTGACCGGCGTCAGCAGCACTTCCCACGCGGTTTTCAGCCCCCATTGCGTCAGCGCGACCGTAATCACCAGATCGGTCGTCCACCCCGCCGCACCAAGGAAGGCGATGGGGTAGAACAGCGCGCTGTCCACCCCCTGGCCCACCACGGTTGACCCAATCGTGCGCGTCCACAGATAGCGGCCCTGCGTCCATACCTTCATCCGCGCCAGCACATAGGAATTGACGAATTCGCCCGCCCAGAAGGCGATGATCGATGCCATCACGATGCGCGGCACCTGGCCGAACACCTGCTCGTAAGCGTCCTGCCCGCCCCAATTGTCTGCCGGCGGCAGCGCGACCACCACGGTCGCCATGAAGGCCATGAAGATCAGCGCGGCGAACCCCACCCAGATGCAGCGCCGCGCATGGGCGTATCCGTAAACCTCGGTCAGAATGTCCCCGATGACATAGGAGACGGGGAAGAACAGGATGCCTGCGCCAAAGGCCCACAAGCCCAGCACTGGCACATCCACCACCGCCACCTTGCCCGCGCCGATCACGTTCGACAGCAGCAGGATCGCCACAAAGGCGGCCATCACGATATCGAAATAGCGGAACTGGCGCCGCGTTACGCCCTGCCCGGTGATCGATTGCGGATTTTGCCCCATCGCTGCTGACTAACGCGATTTGCGCGCGCCGCAAACCCCGCTAAAGGGCGGGGCAGCGCGCGCCCGTAGTTCAACTGGATAGAGCACGAGCCTTCTAAGCTTGGAGTTGCAGGTTCGAATCCTGCCGGGCGCGCCAATATCACTCTCCCGCGCTTCGCCGCACCTGTCGGCATTCTTGACAGCGGCCTCGCACCTTAACCTTTCGCCAACCATCGTCTTCCGCGCCAATCTGCCAATTCCGCAAACTGGCACGGTATGTGCAGAGTATCTGGCATAGTCTGGTCTTCGACTGAGGCGGGGCCGCACACTGGTCCAACCCCTGGAACCGATAGTCTCCCGGTCCCGCCTCCCCGAAGCCCGCTTTCCCCCCGCAGATCAGCGTTTGCCCGCCCACGGTTCGCCCGTGTGATCCACCGCAAGGTGGCCCGCATAGGGCCGGCAGAGCGCCAGAGCCTCCTGCGGCGATCCGTCCAGCCATGCGCGCCAATCGGCGCGGCGCAGGATCACCGGCATCCGGTCATGCAGGAAGGAGACGGCTGGGCTTGCCTTTGTCATTACCATGGTGAAACAATCGCCCCATTCCGCGCTTGGCCGCCACAGGCCCCCAATTGCCATCAAGGGGGCATCGGGCAGGCTGAACCAGATGCGCGTCTTGCCCCCTTTGGGCCCTTCAGCCTCGGCAAAGGCGGACACGGGGACAAGGCAGCGCCGATCCCGGAAACTGGCTGCCCAGAAGGGGCTGCCCAGCTTGTCACTGCGGGCATTGTTGACAGGTTTGGGCTTCAGCTTCTGGCCCTTGGCCCCCGTCAGGCTGAGCGGAAAGCCCCACGCCATGGGTCGTACCGTGCCTTGCGCCAGCACCAGCCCCGGATAGCCGGGATAAACCTGTTCGGGCACATTGCCGGGGATCACGCGCAGTTCGGCGGCGATATCCGCAAAGAAGCCCGCCACTTCCGCAGCGGGCTTTGTCATCCGGTACAGATTGCACATTTGCTTGTCCCGCCTCAAGTGCCGGCGCAGGCCATCCGGCTTGCTTGGCTATCCTCGCTTTCGGCCAGCCAACTGGCCTTCGCTGCGGGCGCGCGTTCGCGCTTGCGGGCCTGGCGGCCCGTTGGGCAGAAGCCGGATCAGCCCGCTTTTGCCACCTGCTTTTCGTCGAACAGGGCCTGCAATTCCCCGGCCTCGTACATTTCCATCATGATGTCGCTGCCACCGATGAATTCGCCCTTCACATAGAGCTGCGGGATGGTCGGCCAATCGGAAAAGGCCTTGATGCCCTGGCGGATTTCCATGTCCTGCAATACGTCCACGCTTTCAAACGCGACATTGCAGTGGTCGAGAATGGCGACCGCCTTGTTGGAAAAACCGCATTGCGGAAACAGCGGCGTGCCTTTCATGAACAGGACAACATCGTTGCCGGTCACGATATCGGTAATGCGTTGCTTGACGTCGGACATGGATCCCACCGAAGGTTTGAGTGCTTGCTGCATGTCACTTGGGAACGGCGGTAGACAGTTGCAAGGCATGCAGCACGCCGCCCATGCGCCCGCCCAGCGCGTCATAGACCATCTTGTGCTGCGCCACGCGCGTCTTGCCGGCAAAGGCGGCGCTGGTGACATGGGCGCGCCAATGGTCGCCATCATCGACCAGCGCGGTCATCTCCACCACTGCATCGGGCAAGGCGGCCTTGATCATCGCCTCGATATCGGCGGCGGCCATCGGCATGGGATCAGGACTCGCTCATCAGCTGGCGGCGCGCTTCCACTGCCTTTTCATCGAGCATCGCGCGCACGGTGGCTTCATCCACCTCTTGCCCAGCGGCAATCAGATCGCCCAGCACCTTGCGGATCACGTCCTCGTCGCCCGCTTCCTCGAAATCGGCCTGCACCACCGCTTTGCGATAAGCGTCGGTTTCCTCTGCGGTCAGACCCATCAGGCCTGCGGCCCATTCACCCAGCAGGCGGTTGCGGCGCGCGGCGACGCGGAAGGCAGTGTCTTCGTCCAGCGCGAATTTGGCTTCTTCGGCGCGCTCGCGGTCGTTGAAATTGGTCATCGGAGTTCCTCGTGTGCGGGATGTGGCGAAACTACTGCGTGGCCGGTCAGGCGGCAAGCCCGGTTCCGTTGGCAACCCATGGCTGACTTAAGGCAAGGCGAGCTTCGTAAGCAGCGATGGCGGCCTCGCTCTTCAGCGTCAGGCCCACCTCGTCCAGCCCCTCCATCAGGCAATGCTTGCGGAAAGGGTCGATTTCGAACGTCCAGCGATCCTGAAACGGCGTTGTCACGCTCTGGCTTTCCAGGTCGATGCTGATGGGATCGGTTTCGGCCACTTCCATCAGCCGGTCGATTGCTTCCTGCGGCAGAGCCACGGTCAGGATTCCGTTCTTGAAAGCGTTGCCGGCGAAAATATCAGAGAAACTGGGCGCGATCACCGCCTTTACACCCATGTCGAGCAGCGCCCATGCGGCGTGTTCGCGGCTGGAGCCGCAGCCGAAATTGTCGCCCGCCACGATGATCGGCGCACCCGCATGGCGCGGATCGTCGAACACATTGGCCGGGTCCTTGCGCAGCGCCTCGAACGCGCCCTTGCCAAGCCCGTCGCGCGTCACCGTTTTCAGGTAATGCGCGGGGATGATGATGTCGGTATCGACATTCTTCATGCCGAACGGGTAGGCGCGGCCTTCGACCTTGCTGACCGGTTCCATCAATCGGTCTCCGGATTTTCGCCAGAGGGGATGGGGCCAGGCCCGGCATTGTCCGGCTTCTTGCGGCGCTTGCTGGCGTAAAGCAGCGCAGCGGCCACGGCGGCAGAACCGATGGCGGCACCGGCGGCAATCAGCTTTTTCTTGGTTTCGTCTGTCATGATGGCAATGTGGTCTCTTGCAAGGACGGGGACAAGCGGCCGATCAGCCTATTTCACCAGCTCGCGCACATCGGTCAGCTTGCCGGTAACAGCGGCAGCAGCGGCCATTGCGGGAGATACCAGATGCGTGCGTGCGCCCGGCCCCTGTCGGCCCACGAAATTGCGGTTGGAAGTTGATGCGCAGCGTTCGCCCGCAGGCACCTTGTCCGGGTTCATGCCAAGACAGGCCGAACAACCCGGTTCGCGCCATTCCAGGCCCGCATCGATAAACACCTTGTCCAGCCCCTCGGCTTCGGCCTGCATCTTCACCAGACCTGATCCGGGCACCACGATACCCCATTTGATATTGGGATGCTTCTTGCGGCCGCGCAACACTGCGGCGGCGGCGCGCAGGTCTTCGATCCGGCTGTTGGTGCACGAACCGATGAAGATGTTTTGCACCTCGATCTCGTCCATGCGCTGTCCGGGGGTGAGCCCCATATATTCGAGGCTGGCGCGCGCCGCGCGCTGCTTGGACGGATCGGCAAAGCTTTCCGGATCGGGCACCACGCCGCCGATCGCCACCGTGTCCTCCGGGCTGGTGCCCCAGGTGACGGTGGGTTCGACATCGGCGGCGTTGATGACCACGCTCTTGTCAAAGGTTGCGCCTTCATCGGTGTGCAGGGTGCGCCAATAGGCAACCGCCGCCTCCCAATCCGCGCCTTGCGGGGCGAAGGGGCGGCCTTTCAGATAGGCAAAGGTCGTCTCGTCGGGCGCGATCAGGCCGGCGCGCGCGCCGCCCTCAATGCTCATATTGCAGACCGTCAGGCGGCCTTCGATGCTCATCTGTTCGAACACGCGGCCGCGATATTCGATCACATGGCCGGTGCCCCCGGCGGTGCCGATGGTGCCGATGATGTGCAAGATCAGATCCTTGGAGGTCACGCCCGGCTTGAGGTCGCCTTCGACGCGCACTTCCATCGTCTTGCTCTGCCGCAATTGCAGCGTCTGCGTGGCGAGCACATGCTCCACTTCCGATGTGCCGATGCCAAAGGCGAGCGCGCCCACGCCGCCATGGCAGGCGGTGTGGCTGTCGCCGCAGACAATCGTGGTGCCGGGAAGCGAGAAACCCTGTTCCGGGCCGACCACGTGGACGATGCCCTGCTGCGCGGCCGTGGCGCTGAAATAGCGGATGCCGAATGCGGGCGCGTTGCGCTCAAGCGCTTCCAGTTGCTGGCGGCTTTCGCTGTCGGCAATCGGCACGCGATTTCCCTGCGCATCGACGCGCGGAGTGGTCGGCAAATTGTGATCGGGCACCGCCAGCGTCAGTTCGGGCCGGCGCACCTTGCGCCCGGCAAGGCGCAGCGCCTCGAACGCCTGCGGGCTGGTGACCTCGTGCACGAGGTGGCGGTCGATGAAGATCAGGCTGGTGCCATCGGGACGCTGCTCGATGACGTGGCTGTCCCAGATCTTTTCGTAAAGGGTGCGCGGTTTGGATGCCATGATGCAGGCCCGTTAGCGCCTGTGGGCCATGCCCTGCAAGCGGGGTGGATCAAGGAATTCTTTGCGCAGGCAAAATAAGCGCACTGCGCGCCTTGGAATTGTCATGCGGATGCACTAATTGACACGCATGTCAGCAAACGCCCACGCGATTCCCATCCGCATTGTCCCTGAAGATATCGATTTCATGGGTCATGTGAACAATGCCCGTTACCTCAATTGGGTGCAGGACGTGGTGCTGGCGCACTGGCACCGCTTTGCCCCGGCGGAAACGGCGGCGGCGCACGCCTGGGTGGCGCTGAAACACGAGATTACCTACCGCAAGCCCGCCTTTCTGGGCGATGATGTGATCGCGCGCACCGTGCTGGAAAAGGTGGCGGGCGCGCGGTCGTTCTACAACACCGTGATCGAGCGTGGGGGCGAGGTTCTGGCCGAAGTGCAATCCATGTGGTGCTGCCTTGATTCGGCCACGCTGCGGCCGGCGCGGATCAGCCGCGAGATCGCGGAGAAGTATTTCGGCATAATCGCGGGAGATAGGGCCAAAGGCGAGACTTCCGCCTGACGCGGTTCGGGCCTATAGCAACGCCCATGTCCGATACCGTTCTTGCCATTCTGATCGTGCTTGCCAGCGTGCTGGCGATGGAATGGGTCGCCTGGGCGAGCCATAAATACATCATGCACGGGTGGGGGTGGGGCTGGCACCGCGACCATCACGAGCCGCATGACAAGCGCCTCGAAAAGAACGATCTTTACGGCGTGGTCGGCGCGGTGATGAGCATTTCGATGTTTGCCGTGGGCAGCCCGCTCGTCATGGGTGCTTCAGCCTGGTGGCCGGGCACATGGATCGGGCTTGGCATCCTTGTCTACGGCCTCATCTACACGCTGATCCATGACGGGCTGGTGCATCAACGCTATTTCCGCTGGGTGCCCAAGAGCGGCTATGCCAAGCGGTTGGTGCAGGCGCACAAACTGCACCATGCCACCATCGGCAAGGAAGGCGGGGTCAGCTTCGGCTTCGTCTTTGCGCGCGACCCGGCCAGGCTGAAGGCCGAATTGAAGCGCCAGCGCGAGGCAGGGATTGCCGTGGTGCGCGACAGCGCGGGGGCTTGAAACGCGGACTTATTCCGGCCGCGTCCAGATCCAGCTCCCCGTTACGCTGACTACGCCCAGCGTGACCAGCCACCACGGAAAACCGGCGGTCAGCCCGGTCAGCACCACGCCCATGCCCATCGCGATCAGCGCGGATATCTTGGCCCGGCGCGAAATCGCCCGGCGTTCGCGCCAATCGAGCAAGGGCGGCCCCCAGCGCGGATGGGCGAGCAGCCGCGCCTCCCACGCCGGGTTGCCGCGGGCAAAGCAGAACGCTGCCAGCAGCAGGAAAGGAACGGTCGGCAAGAGGGGCAGAAAGGCACCCAAAGCGCCCAAACCGACAAACAGCAGCCCCGCACTTGACCAGAGCGGGCGCAAGGCGATCAGGCTGCCGCTGCGATGCGCGCGGCGTGCTCTTTCACCAGCGCGATCATGTTGGGCACCCCTTGCGTGCGGTTGCTGGAGAGCTGGTTCTTGAGGTCGAAAGGCGCGAGCGCGCCCGCCACATCCATTGCCGCCACTTCGGCCGCCGGCCTGTCCTGCACCGCCGCGATCACCAGCGCCACAATGCCCTTGGTAATCGCGGCATTGCTGTCGGCCAGAAAGTGCAGCTTGTCCGCATCGCCCGTGGGATAGACCCAGACCTGCGCCGAACAGCCGCGTACCAGCGTGGCGTCGGTCTTGAGCGGCGCGGGCATTTCCTCCAGCTCGCGGCCCAGTTCGATCAGCAGGCGGTAGCGTTCATCGCCGTCGAGGAAATCGTATTCGTCGAATATGTCGGTCAGGCTGCGCATGGCTGCTGCGTTAAACGCCTGCCGCCCGCAAATCCACCCTGTCCAAACAGCGGGGCCTAGAGATCCACGCCGCTGGCAATCGCTTCCAGCTTGCGGATACGTTCTTTCAGATCGGCAATCTCGATCCGCTGCATTCCTTCGCTTGTTCCGCTCTCGGTATTGGCGGGCGAGAGCCGGCGTTCCAGTTCGCGCTCCTTCAGCGCCAGCCAACCCTGCCACCCTTTCAGCACTGCGGCGGCCAGGATCGTCAGGCCCAGCAGAGGAACCAGCAGAGAAGCACTGGCCAACAGCAATTCTTCGCTCATCATTCCCTCACTTCCTATTCGTCGCGCAGCTTCTCGATTTCAGAGGAGAGGCGTTGTGCCTCGCGCTCGTCGGTAACGATGCGTTCCAGCACCTTCACCCGTTCGCGCAGGGCTGTTACCTCGGCCTGCAGCTCCGCGTCGCGGGCGGAGACTGCCTTGTGCAGCTTGCCATCCGCATCCTCGACATGGCCCATGCGCGCCAGATTGCGCTGCTTGACCAGTTCAAATGCCATGCCCGCAATCACCACAAGAAAAACGAAGGTCCAGAAACTCATTGCACCTTTTCCTTAAGGTTCAGCGGAACGCCGTGGGCTTCCTCTTGCTGCGCACGCAAGGCATCGATTTCCCGTGCCAGCGCGGCGCCGGTATCAGTCCCGCCATCGGTGGCGATGCGCTCCAGCACGCGCAGGCGTTGCTCCATCTTGTCCAGCCGGGCAGCCACATCGCTTGCCAGCGCCGGTGCCGAGACGGCCTTCTGCGCCTCGATCTGCTTTTCTTTCAGCGCGATCGCGCGCTTGGTCACTTCCTTCACCGTGCCCATCACGATCGCCGTGATCACGATGATGAAGCAGAAGAGAAAGGCGATGCCAGCGTCCATCAGATGATCCCTTCCCGGTCGTGCACCTTTTCGCGGGAAAGGCCCGCCAGAGGCGCGCTGTCGCGGAGGCTTTCAATTTGCTGCGTCAGGTGGAACCCGCCATCGGTGACAATGCGTTCCACATTGGCGAGCCGGTCTTTCAGGCTGCCGAGTTCGGCGCGCAAGGCGGCGTTTTCCTGGGTGAGCAGGGTCACGCGCTGCTGCGCCTCGCTGGTCATGCCGGGCTTCAGCGACTGGCCCCACATCCCTTCGAGCGGATAGCCGTTCTTGATCTTCATCCGGGTGGAATTCCACGAGGCGAGAATGCCCGCCAGCGATATGATGACCACGCCGCTGACAATCAGTGGGACGTAATCCAGGATTTCGGCCAGATTGGGGTCCATCACGCGCGCTCCTTGCTGGGGGCCTTGTCCAGTGCCAGCGGCACGCCGTGATCGTCTTCCACATGGCGGGTGTCGCGCAGCGCCTCGATCTGGGCCGAGACATTATAGCCGCTGTCGGTAACGATGCGTTCCAGCACCCGCACGCGTTCCTCCAGCGCGGCGACCTGGCTGGCATATTGCGCGGCGCGTTCGGCGGTGTCGGTGGCAGTGCTTTGCAATCGCATTTCGGCGAGCCGTTGCTGGTGCTTGCTCCAGATCGCCATAAGCGGGATCGACAGCGCCAGGATCGGGATCAGCAGGGCCAGACTTCCTTCCATATTCGGTTCCCCCCTCTTGGGAATTGGTGTTAGCGCAGCTTCTCGATCTCGTCGGAAAGGCGCGGATTGCTGTTCACGTAAAAGCTTTCCACCTCGGCCAGGCGGCGGTCGATGGTGCGGAACTGGGCGCGGATTTCGCGCGCGGTGCGTTTCGGGCTTTGCCGCACGCGCTGCCAGTATTTCTGCTCACCCTCGTCGCGGTAGAGATAGGGCGGCTTCTTCTGCAGCAGGAACCAGGCGGCGATATAACCGGGCACGGTGATCGCCGACAGCGGCAGGAACAGCGAGACGATCAGCCCCAACCGCACCCAGAACACGTTGATCCCGGTGTAGTCGGCGATGCCTGCGCAGACCCCGGCAATCTTGCCATTGGCCTTGTCGCGGTAAAGCGTGGTGTGCGGCGTGTTCACCGGCGTTCCCTTCTCTTTTCGGCCAGCATCATTTCCAGCTCGCGCAGCTTCAGATTATCGCTTTCCAGATCGGGGATGACCCGCGCAGGCTTGAAATCGGCGTGATCGCTGGCGACCAGGCGTTCGACTGTATCCATCCGTTCATCCAGCCGCTTGGCGAGTTGATACAGTTCTTCCAGCAGCGCCTCGTCATCGGTGGTGATGCTGGCGGCGGTCTTCCATTTGGTCATGTAGTGGAGGACGATCCACGGCAGTCCGATGAAGACCGCAAGAATTCCGATCAGCGGTTCCATGACTTATTCCCCCCGTTTCCCGTCATTGCCCATCCCCAGGGCGCGCTTCATTTCCTCCAGCTCCTCGTCGACCTTGTCGGTGCCTTCGAGAGCGGCGAATTCGTCCGCCAGCGTGGGCTTGCCCCCCTGCATCCCGATCGCATCGGCGCGGCCTTCGGCATAATCGACGCGGCGTTCGAGCTGGTCGAACCGGGCCAGCGCCTCGTCCACGCGTTCGTTTGTCATCAGGCTGCGCAGCTTGAAGCGGTTTTCCGCGCTTTCGAGGCGCGCGGCGATCTGGCTCTGGCGGCTGCGGGCTTCGCGCAGGCGGCTTTGCAGCTTGTGAATGTCGGCCTCGTAGGCGCGCAGCGCGTCTTCGAGCACCGCAATCTCGGCCTTCAACTGCTCGGCCATGTCGCCCGCGCGCCGCTTTTCCACCAGTGCGGCGCGCGCCAGATCTTCGCGCCCCTTGGACAAGGCAAGCTGCGCCTTGTCCGCCCAATCGTGCTGCAGCTTGTCCAGCTTGGCTGCGTGGCGGTGCATTTCCTTCTGATCGGCAATCGTGCGCGCGGCGGATGCGCGCACTTCCACCAGCGTTTCCTCCATTTCCAGGATGATCATGCGGATCATCTTTGCCGGGTCATCGGAGGAATCGAGCAATTCGTTGAAATTGGCAGCGATAATGTCACGCGTGCGGGAAAAAATGCCCATCAAGGCAGCTCCTGTGGAAGTGGAATAGCCAGCGGATAGCGAATTGCGAGTGGGTGTGGGAAGCCGTGTTGCACCGCTGCGCAGCCGTTCGATCTCGCGTTCAAGCCGCGAGGGAGCGGCCTGCCCCTGCTCGATGGGTGTCAGCGCGGTGCCTGGCTTGTCGTTCACGCCAGTTCTGCCATCTGCACCAGCGCGGCAGGTGCGCTGCCGAGTGGGTTGGCGAAGGACGAGGAAGCGGTGCTCGCCTGCGCCACGGCGAAGAGGTTGAACGCCACCATCGCGGCCACGCTGACCAGCGCGCTGAGGCCCAGTTTGCTGGCGAAGAAGCTGTTGTTCGACATGGTTCAATTCCCCTGAAATTGCGGCGCGTGCCGGTATTGACGGATGATTTGCAACGCCTGTGCCAAATGCAGGAAAGCCCAGAAATCCGCCATTCCTGGCTCAAATTGCGGACAGCAAGTTGGGAATTATTGCCAAGCCTTGGGCAAATTTGCTATTCCTTGGTAATGGAGCGGGGCAATCAATTCATTGGCCAGTCGGGCGCGTTTCTCGACGCGGTGGAGCGCGCCAGCCGCGCCGCGCCGCTGCTCCGCCCGGTGCTGGTGATTGGCGAACGCGGCACGGGCAAGGAACTGATCGCCGAACGCCTCCACCGCCTGTCCGACCGGTGGGAGGAACCGCTGGTCACGCTCAATTGCGCGGCACTGCCCGAAACGCTGATCGAGGCGGAACTGTTCGGCCACGAGGCGGGCGCCTTTACCGGCGCGACCCGCGCGCGCGAAGGCCGGTTCGAGGAAGCGAATGGCGGCACGCTGTTCCTCGATGAACTCGCCACCCTGTCGATGGGCGCGCAGGAGAGGTTGCTGCGGGCGGTCGAATATGGCGAGGTGACGCGCATCGGCTCGTCCCGCCCGATCCGTGTCGATGTGCGCATCGTCGCCGCCACGAACGAGGATCTGCCGCGGCTGGCGCGGGAGGGCCGCTTTCGCCCCGATCTGCTCGACCGGCTGAGTTTCGAAGTCATCACCCTCCCTCCCTTGCGCGTGCGCGAGGGGGATATCGCAGTGCTGGCCGATTATTTCGGGCGGCGCATGGCGGCGGAACTGGGCTGGCAGGAATGGCCCGGCTTTGCCCCGCATATTGCCCGCGCGATGGAGGAATACCCGTGGCCCGGCAATGTGCGCGAATTGCGCAATGTGGTGGAACGCGCGATCTACCGTTGGGAGAATTGGGGCGAGCCTGTGGGGCATATCCAGTTCGACCCGTTCGACAGTCCGTGGAAGCCAGTGGGACTGATGCCCGCTGCCGCTCCCGCTCCCGCCTCTGCCGCATCGCTTGTCCGCGCAGCGCTGCCTGCGCCTTCCGCCACATCCATGGCCCCGCCCGATTTATCGCAGGTCAGTGATCTGCGCGCGGCGGTGGACGCGCATGAAAAGGCCATCGTGGAACAGGCGCTGGGCCGCCATCGCTGGAACCAGCGCCAGACCGCGGCAGCGCTGGGCCTCACCTATGACCAGCTGCGCCATTGCCTGAAGAAGCACGGCATCACCGGCAATCCGCCCGACTGACCGCTACCAAAAATTAGGCATCCTTTCGTAAGATCAGGAGAATAGCATCCTGATGGAGTGGAATGATGAGCATTGGTCGAGGAATTGCCGCCCTTGCCGGAACTGTGGCGGTTGCCGCCGTGGTTGCCTATGCCGTGTCCGCGCCACGCAATGCCGACAACTTCATGGCGCAGGAGCAGGCCTCGCTTGGCGGCAAGTCGATCAACGAAACCATGGCCGAAGCGCAGGCTGATGCGAAGCGGCAGCAATGCGCGCAATATACCCGCGCCGCCGAAGACGCATGGAATCGCGCGATGGAGCAGGGCACGGCCGACCGCGATGCCGCCCGGCTCGACGAACTGGACAGCCAGGTCGCCCGGTTCTGCAACACCTGATTGGCGAAGGTCCGGCGATAAGGCCTGTTGCTTTTCTGGCCGCAAGCCCCTAAGAACCGCTCATCCCGACATTGTAATGGCAATTTCCGGATGCTGGCGCCGCAAGGGGCCGGCCCAAACCCGGTTTGTCGTTACGCTGCCGGATTGAAAGGATACGCAACGCCCCATGGCCAATATGCCGCGCCTGACACAGCTGATCGAAGCCGAAGCGACCGCGCTCGGCTTTGAACTCGTGCGCGTCCGGCTGAGCGGGGAGGGCGATGAGCGCACGCTTCAGATCATGGCCGAGGATCCCGCCACCGGGCAGATGATCGTGGAGCAATGCGCCACGCTCAGCCGCGCGATTTCCGCCGCGATTGACGCGGTGGAGGAGGCCGAGGGCGAGCTGGTCGACGGCGCCTATATGCTGGAAGTGTCGAGCCCCGGCATCGACCGCCCGCTGACCCGGCCCAAGGATTACGCCAACTGGAGGGGGCACGAGGCGAAGATTGCGCTACTGCCCGGCCACGAACACCGCCGCCTGTCGGGCGAATTACTGGGCCTGGATGGCGATGTGGTCGCCATTGAAGACCGCAAGCTGGGCCGGGTGGATGTGCCGCTGGCGCAGATTGCCCATGCCCAGCTGGTGCTGACAGACAAGCTGATTGCCGCCACCCAGCCGCTCGACATGAGCGGGGCGGATGAAATCGAAGAATCCACCGAGGAAGAGAAGGTCGAAGACTGATGGCCACCCCGATTTCCGCCAACAAGGCCGAACTGCTCGCGATTGCCACCGCCGTCGCGTCGGAAAAGATGATCGACAAGGCAATCGTGATCGAAGCGATGGAGGAGGCCATTCAGAAGGCCGCCCGCGCGCGTTACGGTGCCGAAAACGATATCCGCGCCAAGCTTGACCCGCTGACCGGCGATCTGCGCCTGTGGCGCGTGGTCGAAGTGGTCGAGGAGGTCGAAGACTACTTCAAGCAGGTCGATCCCAAGCAGGCCCAAAAGCTGCAGCCGGGTGCGAAGGTGGGCGATTTCATCGTCGATCCGCTGCCCCCGGTGGACCTTGGCCGCATCGACGCGCAGAGCGCCAAGCAGGTCATCTTCCAGAAGGTGCGCGATGCCGAGCGTGAGCGCCAGTACCAGGAATTCAAGGACCGTGCGGGCGAAGTCATCACCGGCGTGATCAAGTCGGTCGAATTCGGCCATGTGATCGTCAACCTTGGCCGCGCCGAAGGCGTGATCCGGCGCGACCAGCAGATTCCGCGCGAAGCCGCCCGTCCGGGTGAGCGTATCCGCGCGCTGATCCTGAAGGTGGAGCGCAACAACCGCGGCCCGCAGATTTTCCTCAGCCGCGCGCACCCCGACTTCATGAAGAAGCTGTTCGCGCAGGAAGTGCCCGAAATCTATGACGGCGTGATCGAGATCAAGGCCGCCGCCCGCGATCCGGGCAGCCGCGCCAAGATCGGCGTGATCAGCCGCGATTCGAGCATTGACCCGGTCGGCGCCTGCGTCGGCATGAAGGGCAGCCGCGTGCAGGCGGTGGTGCAGGAATTGCAGGGCGAAAAGATCGACATCATCCCCTGGAGCGAGGACACCGCGACCTTCGTGGTCAACGCGCTGCAGCCCGCCACCGTGTCGCGCGTGGTGCTGGACGAGGACGAGGGCCGCATCGAAGTGGTGGTGCCCGATGACCAGCTTTCGCTGGCGATTGGCCGCCGCGGCCAGAATGTGCGCCTCGCCAGCCAGCTGACCGGGCACCAGATCGACATCATGACCGAGGAAGAAGCCTCTGAAAAGCGCAGCAAGGAATTTGCCGAGCGTTCCAAGATGTTCGAGGAAGAGCTGGACGTCGACGAAACGCTCTCGCAGCTGCTGGTCGCCGAAGGCTTCGCCGAGCTGGAGGAAGTCGCCTATGTCGACCTCGCCGAACTCGCGAGCATCGAAGGCTTCGACGAGGAGCTGGCCGAGGAGCTGCAAAGCCGCGCGCAGGAAGCGATCGAGCGCAAGGAAGAAGCTTTCCGCGAACAGCGCCGTGAATTGGGCGTGGAGGACGCGCTGGCCGAAATCCCGCATCTGACCGAAGAAATGCTCGTGGTGCTGGGCAAGGCGGGCATCAAGACGCTCGACGATCTGGCTGACCTTGCGACCGACGAACTGATCGCCAAGAAGCGCGAGGCGCAGCGCCGCCGCAATGCCGACGGCCCGCAACTGCGCCGCAATGTCCGCGAAGGCGACAAGGGCGGTGTGCTGGGCGCGTTTGGCCTGTCGGAAGAACAGGGCAACGAGATCATCATGGCGGCCCGCGCGCATTGGTTCGCGGATGAGGACGAGGCCGCTCCGGCGGCCGGCTCCGCAGATGAGGAGGCCGCCCATGCGGAATCCTCGCAATGAGCCGCTAGGTTCCGACATATCGGGCAATGCGCGTGGGGGCAGCGATGCCCCTGAGCGTCGGTGCGTGCTGACCGGCGAGACCACGGCTCGTGACGATCTGCTGCGGCTGGCCGTTTCGCCCGACGGCTTGGTGATGCCCGATGCCCATGCCAAGGCCCCCGGACGCGGCGCGTGGATCGGCGTGGACAAGGCCGCCCTGGCCGAGGCTTTGGCCAGCGGCAAGCTGAAGAGCGCACTTTCCCGCGCGTTCAAAACAGGCGCGCTGATCATTCCGGCCGACCTGCCCGATCTGGCAGAGGCGGCGCTGCGGCGCGCCTTGCTTGACCGGCTGGGGCTTGAACTGCGTTCGGGCAAGCTGATCCTGGGATCGGACAGGATCGCGAACGAGGCGCGGATGGGCAAGGTGGCGGCGCTGTATCATGCGGCAGATGCCAGCGCTGATGGTGCGCGCAAGCTGGATAAGGCATGGCGCGTAGGGCTGGACGAAGAAGGCTCCGGCCTTGTCGGCACAAGGCTGCCACTGGACCGCGATGCCCTGTCTGTGGCATTGGGCCGCGACAATGTCGTTCACCTGGCCTTGGTGGACCATGCTGCGGCACAGCGGGTATCTGTCCCGCTGGGGCGTTTTGCGACCTTTATCGGGGCTTATTCCGGCACGGCTGACAGCGGTGCGGGCAATGCGGGCGACCAGCCTGATATTGCCCAAGATGTTGACGACAACGAATTGAATTTTGAAGGAAATCGGTAGGCGTATGAGCGATAACGAAGACAAGCCGCAGCGTGAACGCAAGCCTTTGGGGCTGAAGCGTTCGGTCGATGCGGGCGAGGTCAAGCAGACCTTCAGCCACGGCCGCACCAACAAGGTGGTGGTCGAGGTGAAGCGCCGCCGTGTGCTCGGCAAGCCGGGGGCGCCCGAAGCCGCTGCCCCACCGCCGCCGCCGCCCGTTGCCGTGGCGCCGCCTCCACCGCCGCCCCCGCCCGCACCGCGCCCGTCCGCTCCTGCCGGCGAAACGCCGCAGGAACGCGTCGCCCGCCTCCAGCGCGAGGCCGAGGAAGACCGCCTGCGCCTGGCCGAGGAAGCCCGCCGCCGCGAGGAGGAGGAGAAGCTTCGTGCGATCGAGGAAGAAAAGCGCCGGGCCGAGGAAAACCGCGCCCAGGAAAGACGCGCAGAGGAAGAGGCCTCCGCCGCTCCGGCCGAAGAAGCTGCACCTGCTGCTCCGGAAGCGCCCGTGGCGGAACATGCCGCAGCGCCCGAAAGTGATGCAACGACTGCGCCATCGCCGCCCGCGCCGCGCCGTTTCACACCGGTTGAACGGCCCGAACCCAGGCGCGCCGAAGCCGCGCCCAAGGAAACCAAGAAGGCTCCTGACCGTTCTGATCGCAAGCCGGGTGCCGGCAAGGTGTCCGAGCGGGAGAACCGCCGCGGCAAACTGACGGTCAACCGCGCGCTGAACGAGGACGAGGGCGCTCGCGCCCGCTCGCTCGCCGCGCTGAAGCGTGCGCGGGAAAAGGAACGCCGCGCGCATTATTCGGGGCAGAGCCAGCAGCGCGAAAAGCAGGTGCGCGACGTGGTCGTGCCCGAAGCGATCACCGTGCAGGAATTGGCCAACCGCATGGCCGAAAAGGGCGCCGACCTGGTGAAGGCCCTGTTCAACATGGGCATGATGGTCACTGTCAACCAGACGATCGACCAGGATACCGCAGAACTGCTGGTCACCGAATTCGGCCACAACATCACCCGCGTGTCCGAAAGCGATGTCGACATCGACACGTCCGAGGATCAGGATCCCGAAGATACGCTGAAGCCGCGCCCGCCCGTGGTCACGGTCATGGGCCATGTTGATCACGGCAAGACCAGCCTGCTCGACGCGCTGCGCGGGGCCAATGTGGTGAAGGGCGAAGCCGGCGGCATCACCCAGCATATCGGCGCCTACCAGATCACGACCAAGAACAAGGACAAGATCACCTTCCTCGACACGCCGGGCCACGCGGCCTTCACGCAGATGCGTCAGCGCGGCGCGAATGTCACCGATATCGTCATTCTGGTGGTGGCCGCCGATGACGGGATCATGCCGCAGACGATCGAGGCGATCAATCACACCAAGGCGGCCGGCGTGCCAATGATCGTGGCGATCAACAAGTGCGACAAGCCCGAAGCCAATCCGCAGAAGATCCGCGAACGCCTGCTTGAACACGAAGTGGTGGTCGAGGCGATGTCGGGCGATGTGCAGGATGTGGAAGTGTCCGCCAAGACCGGCGCGGGGCTGGACGATCTGATCGAGAAGATCCTGCTTCAGGCCGAACTGATGGAGCTGAAGGCCAATCCCGATCGTCTGGCCGATGCAACCGTGATCGAGGCCAAGCTCGACAAGGGTCGCGGCCCGGTGGCAACCGTGCTGGTCAATCGCGGCACACTCAAGGTTGGCGATACCTTCGTGGCCGGCACGCAAAGCGGCCGTGTGCGCGCGCTGATCGACGATCGCGGGCAGCAGATCAAGCAGGCGGGCCCGGCTACTCCGGTCGAAGTGCTCGGCCTTGGCGGCGTGCCGCAGGCGGGCGATTCGCTCACCGTGGTCGAAAACGAACAGCGCGCCCGCGAAGTCGCCGCGTTCCGCCAGCAGCGCGAGACCGAGAAGCGCACCACGCTCGCCCCCACCAATTTCGACACCATGTTCTCCAGCCTGAAGAGCAGCGTGATCGAATATCCGGTGGTGGTGAAGGCGGATGTGCAGGGCAGTGTGGAGGCCATCGTCACCGCGCTCCACAACCTCTCGAATGACGAGATCAAGGTGCGCGTGCTCAATGCAGGCGTGGGCGCGATTACCGAAAGCGACGTGACGCTGGCCGCGGCCAGCAAGGCGCCGATCATCGGCTTCAACGTGCGTCCCAACGCCAATGCGCGCCAGCAGATCGAACGGCACAAGACCCGGATGATGTATTACGATGTCATCTACCACCTCACCGCCGATGTGGCGAAGGAGATGGCGGGCATCTGGGGGCCGGAACGCATCGAACATGTGGTGGGCCGCGCCGAGGTCAAGCAGGTGTTCCCGGCGGGCAAGCGCGACAAGGCGGCGGGCCTCTTGGTGCTGGAAGGCATCATCCGCAAGGGCCTCAACGCCCGCCTCACCCGCGACGATGTGATCGTCTCGGCCACCACGGTTGCCTCGTTGCGGCGCTTCAAGGACGATGTCGACGAAGTGCGCGCAGGCCTCGAATGCGGCGTGGTGCTGGCCGACACGAACGACATCAAGCCGGGCGACATGCTCGAAATATTCGAAGTCGAGGAACGCGAGCGTACGCTATAACCTCTTGCCCCTCCCGCAGGCGGGAGGGGGCGGGGGTGGGCAAAGGGCAAGGATCATGACCCGTTACGTGGCCCTGTTCGGCGCGATCAATGTGGGCGGCAACCGGCTGTCGATGGCGGATCTGCGCGATGTGCTGGAACGAGAGGATTTCGAGGGCGTCGAGACGGTCGTCGCCAGCGGCAATGTGCTGTTCGATCACGAAGACCGCCCTACCGAAGGTCTGGCGGAAAAGCTGGGTTATGTCGTGCGCGAGGCGTTCGGGTTTGATACGTTTGCCGTGGTTCTTACCCGCGATGCGCTGGCTGCGGCGATTGCGGAAAACCCCTTTACCGATGATGGGGAGGAAAAGCTGGTGCACACGGTGTTCCTCTCCGCCGCGTATGACCGCGATGAATTGATGGCCTTTGTGCAAAGTTACGCCGGGCCGGAACGGCTGGCGCCGGGCACGCATTGTTTTCATATCGATTATGTCGAGGGGGGGGGGCGGTCGCTTCTCGATCCGGCCATGCGCCGCGCCAAGCTGAAAATGCCGCGCGGAACGGCTCGCAACATTCGCTCGTTGCGGCGTATACTTGCCAAGATGGATTCCTAGAATGCCCCGCCACCACACATCCTCAGTTGAACCCTCGGTCCGCCTGCTCAAGGTGGGGGAGCGCGTGCGCCATATCCTGTCCGAGCTGCTCGCGCGCGGGGAGGTGCAGGACGATGTGCTGTCCGCAGCTACTGTCAGCGTGACCGAGGTGCGCATGTCGCCCGATCTCAGGCAGGCGAAGGTCTATGTGAAGCCGCTGCTGGGCCATGAGGAGGCGAAGGTGGTGAAAGCCTTGCAGGTAAACACCGCCTTTTTCCAGCGCGAGGTCGCGCACCGCCTCGGCCTCAAATTCGCGCCCAAGCTGCGGTTCCAGCCGGACGAGAGCTTTGACGAGGCGAGCCGCATCGACCGGCTGCTGCACGATCCCAAGGTGCGGCGCGATCTGGAGGATGGCGAGGAAGGCTGAGGCTTACGGCGCCGTCGCCTCCGCCGCCGATGCCGCCGGCGCGAAAGGCACATCGGTAAACACACCGGCCCCCGGCCCCAGCGGCAGGTCGAACGCCACCCAGCCGATCGTCATCGCCACGCCCACTGCCAGCAGCGCCATTGAATAGGGAAGCATCGTTGCCGCAAGCGAGCCAAGGCCGAAATCCTTCTGCCAGCGCTGGCAGAAAATCAGGATCAGCGGGAAATAGACCATCAGCGGCGTGATGATATTGGTGGCGCTGTCGCCCACGCGGTAGGCCGCCGTCGCCATTTCGGGCGAAATGCCCAGCAGCATCAGCATCGGCACCAGCACGGGCGACAGCAGCGCCCACTTCGCACTGGCCGATCCCACCAGCAGGTTCAGCGCGGCGGCCACCAGGATGATCGCGGCGAGCAAGGCCCAGGCAGGCAGGCCCGAATGGCTGAGGAAATCGGCCCCGTTCACCGCCAGGATCAGGCCAAGGTTCGACCAGCCGAACATGGCCACGAAATGCGCCGCGGCAAAGGCCAGCACCAGGTAATAGGCCAGATCCTCCATCGCGCCTGCCATCATTTTCACAAGGTCGCGGTGGTTACTGATCGCGCCGGTCGCCCGGCCATAGGCCCAGCCGGCCAGGATGAAGAGCAGGAAGAAACCCGCCACAAGGCTCTGATAAAACGGCGTCAGCTGCGCTTCGGGCGAGGCATCTTCGTCAATCAAGGGGGTGCCGGGGCCGAGGGCGAAAAAGGCCCACAATGCGCACACCGCCAGCACAGCAAGGCCCGCATGGCGAAGACCCTTGCGCTCCGCATCGGTCAATGGACGGTCGGCGGGCTCGTCAGCGTGGGCCGTGCCGGCCCGCGCGGCATCCCAGGTGCCAAGGCGCGGCTCGATAATGCGGTCGGTAACGTACCAGATCACCGGCAGGAACAGGAAGAACATGGCGGCAATGAAATACCAATTGCCCGCAATATTGGCGGCAAAGGCGCCGAAGGTGCTTTCCACCGCCGCTTCGGTAATGCCAAACAGCAGCGCGTCGAGCTGGCCCGGCAGAAGATTGGCCGAAAAGCCGCCCGATACGCCGGCGAAACTGGCCGCAATGCCCGCAATCGGGTGCCGCCCGGCGGCATGGAAGATGATGCCCGCCAGCGGGATCAACACGACATAGGCCGCGTCTGCCGCCAGATTGCCCATCATGCCCACGGCCACCACGATGGGGGTCAGCAAAGCGCGCGGGGCGTCGCGCACACCTGCGCGCATGGCCGTGCCGAACAGCCCCACCTTTTCGGCTACGCCTGCGCCCAGCATCACCACAAGCACATAACCCAGCGGGTGAAAGTGCGTGAAGGTGGTGGGCATTTCCACCCACAGGCGGCGGATATTGTCGGCCGAAAGCAGGCTGGTGGCGGCGATCACGCGCGGCTGGCCGGTATCAGGGTCGATCTCGGCCGGGTGCGGCACGCTCCAGCCCGCCAGCGATGCCGCCACCGATACCGCGACGAGGCCGAGGATCAGCCACAGGAACAGGAAAACGGGATCGGGCAGCTTGTTGCCTGTCCTTTCGATCCAGCCGAGGAAACCCTTCTGCGATGGTGAGGGGGCGGCGGGCCTGCTTACTGTCACGGATGATCCCTTTTCATCGGAAACTTGTTGCCTAGCATGGCGCAGGCTTGCGGTCTTTACCAGTCGCGCAAAAATCCCCAAGGCAGTGCCATGACCGATCTTTTGCACCCCCATGGCTGGCTCATCTTCGATAAACCACGCGGGCTTGGTTCCACGCAAGCCGTGGGCATGGTCAAGCGTGTGCTACGCGAGGGCGGATATGACAAGGTGAAGGTGGGGCATGGCGGCACGCTCGACCCGCTGGCCGAAGGGGTGCTGCCCATCGCGCTGGGCGAGGCGACCAAGCTGGCAGGCCGCATGCTCGATGCCGACAAGATTTACGCCTTTACCATCGCCTTTGGGGAAGAGACCGACACGCTCGATACCGAGGGGCAGGTGGTGGCGACCAGCGACCGGCGCCCGCCCCGCGCCGCGGTAGCGGCAATTCTTGATGCTTTTACCGGCCCCATCGATCAGGTGCCGCCGGCCTTTTCCGCGATCAAGGTGGATGGCAAGCGCGCCTATGATCTGGCCCGCGCGGGCGAGGCGGTGGAAATGGCGACGCGGCGCGTCACAATTCATTCGCTGGTGATGGAAGGCGGGGGGCAGTTCGATGCGGTGGATTCGGCCTTTGCCACCACCGCCGGGCGGCCCGATCCCTATGATCCATCCGCGCCGCTGGAACTGGCGGACAGCGTCACGCTGATCGCGCATGTGTCCAAGGGCACCTATATCCGCAGCCTTGCGCGCGACATCGCGCACGCCCTGGGTACGGTGGGCCATGTCACCTATCTGCGGCGGATAAAGGCGGGGCCGTTTGTCCAAGAGCAGGCGATTTCGCTGGACAAGCTGGAGGAAATCGGTAGAGGCGCGGGCTTGAAAGACCACCTCCTGCCGCTGGAGGCGGGGCTGGACGGCATCCTGGCCCTGTCACTCGATCCGGAAAGCGCGCAGGCGGTCCGCCAGGGCCGGGTCATTTCCGGATTGCCCAATCCCGACGGGCTTTACCTCGCAAAACTGGGCGATGTTCCGGTTGCGCTGGTGGACATATCGGGAGGCACGGCCATGGTCGTGCGGGGTTTCAACATCGCATGATGCTGCGAAAGGTGAAGAAGACGAGATGACAATTTCTGCTGAACGCAAGGCCGAAGTGATTGCCGACAATGCGCAGGCCCCCGGTGATACCGGCAGCCCCGAAGTGCAGGTCGCGATTCTGACTGAACGTATCCGCAACCTGACCGAGCATTTCAAGACCAACCACAAGGATAACCATTCCCGCCGTGGTCTGCTCAAGATGGTTAACAAGCGGCGCAGCCTCCTTGCCTATCTCAAGAGCAAGGATGTGGGCCGGTACAACGCGCTGATCCAGAAGCTGGGTCTTCGCAAGTAAGAGTTTTCGGGAGGGCGGCCGGAAAGGCCGCCCTTTCGCTTTTGGCGCAAGGGCTGTTCGATGGCCGCGCCAGCACAGCCGTTTCCTGCAATTCGGCGGGAAGGGGACACGGGGCGCGAATTATGCCCCAGACCGCAACCGGGGCGGATTACCCGGCAGCAAACCCCGCGCACGCAATCTGGCGGCGCGGGTTCGAAGGATAAATATGTTCGACACCAAGACTGTATCGCTGGAGTGGGGCGGCAAGACCCTCACTCTGGAAACCGGCCGCATTGCCCGTCAGGCTGACGGCGCGGTCCTCGCCACTCTGGGCGAAACCGTTGTTCTGTGCGCGGTGACTGCCGCCAAGAGCGTGAAGGAAGGGCAGGATTTCTTCCCCCTTACCGTCCACTATCAGGAAAAGTTCTCCGCCGCCGGCCGTATTCCGGGCGGCTTCTTCAAGCGTGAACGCGGCGCGACGGAAAAGGAAACGCTGATTTCCCGCCTGATCGATCGTCCGATCCGCCCGCTGTTTCCCGAAGGTTTCTACAACGAAATCAATGTTATCTGTCAGGTTCTTTCCTTTGATGGCGAGAACGAGCCCGATGTGCTGGCGATGGTTGCGGCCTCGGCCGCGCTGACGATTTCGGGCGTGCCCTTCATGGGCCCCATCGGCGCGTGCCGCGTGGGCTTCATTGATGGGGAATATGTCCTCAACCCCAAGCAGGACAAGGCGCTGGAAGACGGCCGCCTCGACCTGGTTGTCGCCGCCACGCACGACGCGGTGATGATGGTGGAATCGGAAGCCAAGGAGCTGACCGAGGAGGAAATGCTCGGCGCGGTCATGTTCGCGCACGAGGAAAGCCGCAAGGTCATCGGCGCGATCATCAAGCTGGCCGAACAGGCCGCCAAGGATCCGTGGGAAGTCGACCTGTCGGACAACACCGCCGAGATCAAGGCGAAGCTGAAGGATCTGGTGGGCGCGGATATTGCCGCCGCCTACAAGCTGACCGACAAGTCCGCCCGTTCGAACGCGCTGAACGAAGCGCGGGCGAAGGCCAAGGAAGCCTTCGCCGATGAAGGCCCGCAGACGCAGATGGTCGCCATCAAGACCATGAAGAAGCTGGAAGCCGATATCGTGCGCACCGCCATCCTGAAGGACGGCCAGCGCATCGACGGACGCAAGCTGGATCAGGTGCGCCCGATCGAAAGCATGGTGGGCTTCCTGCCGCGCACGCACGGTTCGGCGCTGTTCACGCGCGGGGAAACGCAGGCGATCTGCACCACCACGCTGGGCACCAAGGATGCGGAACAGATGATCGACGGGCTGGAAGGCCTTTCGTACCAGTCGTTCATGCTGCACTACAACTTCCCGCCTTATTCGGTGGGCGAAGTGGGCCGTTTCGGCGCGCCCGGTCGCCGCGAAGTGGGCCATGGCAAGCTGGCATGGCGCGCGCTGCATCCGGTGCTGCCGTCCAAGGAAGATTTCCCCTACACCATCCGCATCCTGTCCGACATTACGGAGAGCAACGGCTCCTCCTCGATGGCGACCGTGTGCGGCGGCTGTCTGTCGATGATGGATGCCGGCGTGCCGATCAAGGCGCCGGTTTCCGGCATCGCCATGGGCCTGATCCTCGAAGGTGACGAATTTGCCGTGCTGTCCGACATCCTGGGTGACGAAGATCACCTGGGCGACATGGATTTCAAGGTGGCTGGCACCGAAAACGGCATCACCTCGCTCCAGATGGACATCAAGATTGCCGGAATCACCAAGGAAATTATGGCCAAGGCACTGGAACAGGCCAAGGCCGGCCGGGCGCATATCCTGCGCGAAATGACCAAGGCGCTCGGCTCTGCCCGCACCGAACTGTCGGCCCATGCCCCGCGCATCGTCACCATGCAGATCGACAAGTCGAAGATCCGCGATGTGATCGGCACGGGCGGCAAGGTGATCCGCGAAATCGTGGCCGAAACCGGCGCGAAGGTGGACATTGACGATGAAGGCGTGATCAAGATCTCCTCGTCCGACATGGCCCAGATCGAAGCCGCCAGGGCGTGGATTTCGGGCATTGTGGAAGAAGCCGAAGTCGGCAAGATCTACACCGGCAAGGTCGTGAACATCGTCGATTTCGGCGCATTCGTGAACTTCATGGGCGGCAAGGATGGCCTCGTCCACGTGTCCGAAATGAAGAACGAGCGCGTGGAAAAGCCGACCGACGTCGTGTCCGAAGGGCAGGAAGTTAAGGTCAAGGTTCTCGAAATCGATCCGCGCGGCAAGGTTCGCCTGTCGATGCGTGTGGTGGATCAGGAAACCGGTGAAGAGCTGGAAGACACCCGCCCCGCACGCGAACCGCGTGAACCGCGCGGCGATCGCGGAGACCGAGGCGGTGATCGCCGCGGCCCGCGTTCGGGCGGCGGCGGCCGTGGTGGGGACCGCGATCGCGGCCCACGCTCTGGCGGCGGAGACCGTCCGCGCCGCGATGATAACGGCGACGACAACAACGGCGGCGCCGGCCACCTGCCGGCCTTCCTGAAGGACGACTAAAGCTCGACCGGGGGGCTCGACTGGGGGGATCGCGCAGGGACGGGCGCGAAACCTTCCTTGCAAAAGCACAAGGGAAAAGGCCGCGGGGGCTATGCTGCCGCGGCCTTTTCCATCCCTTGCTTTCGCACATCTCATGCTAGCATCCGCTGGCTCACGCTGAGTCGGGCATCGCTCAAAGGATCATTAAGTTTTCCGTTTATGCCCGCACGCACTGTTCAACATCTGTTTCGGGGCCTGCCCCTGTTGGGCGGCAGGCCTTTGGTGGCCGTTCCGGCGGCGCTGGCCATGACCGGCCTTGCCTTTCTGCTGCGGCTGGCGTTGGCGGATTTCCTGCCACCGGGCTTTCCTTATGTTACCTTCTTCCCCGCCGTCCTGATCAGCGCGCTGCTGTTCGGGCTGTGGGGCGGGGTGGCCAGCACGGTTCTGGGTTTTGTCCTGTCGCGCTGGTTCTTTATCGCGCCGACCGGCTCGCTCAGCCTCGACGGCCCGCCGGGCTGGGCAATGGCGCTCTATTGCTTTGTCACCGTGGTCAATGTGGTGACGATCCACCTGCTCCAGATCGCCTTTCGCGGGCTGGATGAAGAACGGCGGCGGAATCGCGACCTGGCGCGCAGCCGCGAATTGCTGTTCCACGAATTGCAGCACCGCGTGGGCAATAATCTCCAGATGATTGGTTCGCTGCTGGCCATGCAGGCGCGGCGGGTGGAAGATGAGCCCGCGCGCATCGCGGTGGAACAAGCAGTGCGGCGCGTCAGCGTGGTGGGCAAGATCCAGCGCACGCTCTACAATCCCGAAGGATCGCAGCGCAGCCTGTCCGCCCTGCTTGGGCCGCTGGTGCAGGATCTGGTCGACAGCGCGCAAGGCAGCGCAGTGTCCATCCGGCTGGAGGCGACGCGTGACCGGCTGTTGCCGGCCGAACAGGCGATTCCCGTGGCGCTGATCGTCACCGAGGCGGTCTCCAACGCGCTGGAGCACGGCTATGGCCCCGGTGGCGGCGGCGAGGTGGTGGTGCGCATCACGCAGGATCAGCCGGACGACGCGGGTGCCACCGCGCCCTTTCTAAGCATCGCGGTGGAGGACGATGGCGCGGGCCTGCCCGACGGGTTCACCATGGCGGCCAGCGGAAGTCTGGGCCTGCGCATTGCGCGCAGCCTGGCGGGCAGCCTGGGCGGCGAATTCAGCATGGTTCCGCGCGCGGCGGGCGGCACCTGTTCGCTCCTGCGCTTTCCCGTGCGCGATGCCAACGCGTCGCCGCGGGCGGCGGGACGGGCCCATGTGCAGGAAATGTGGCGCGAGGCTTCCGCCTCCGCTTGAAAACCCCGCCGTTTGGCTTTGCGTGCCAGCCCTGCGTGGTGCTAGGCAGGGCAAAACAGGCCGCAATCACGGCCGCACTTCGGGGAGAGCAGCAGAAATGAGTGAAGAGATCGACTTTGCCAAGGTCCAGGAAATGGCTGGCAAGGTAATGCACGATGTCGCTGGCGCAGTCAGCCTGATGATGGCCTATATGGGCGATCAGGCGGGCGTTTTCGCCGCGATGGACGGCGAAGGGCCGATGACGCTGAATCAGCTGGCTGCCAAGACGGGGCTGGAGCCGAAATATCTGCGCGAATGGCTGGGGTCGGTATCAGCCGCCGGATATGTCGATTTCGATCCGGAGGCCGAAACCTTCTGCCTGCCGCCGGAAAAGGCGCTGGTCTTTACCCGCGAAGGCCAGCCCGCCTGTATGCAGGGCTTCATTCAGGCCGTGGTCGCGCAGTATGAAATGCACGAAAAGGCGGTGGAAACTTTCAAGACCGGCAAGGGCCGGCCGTGGAGCGACCATTCGCAATGCCTGTTCTGCGGCACCGACCGCTTCTTCCGCCCCGGTTACGAGATGAACCTCATCCCCAACTGGCTCCCCGCGCTTGACGGGGTGGTGGACAAGCTGAAGGCAGGCGCCAAGGTGGCCGATATCGGCTGCGGATACGGCACCAGCACGATCCTGATGGCGAAGGAATACCCCAATTCCACCTTCGTCGGCATCGATTTCCACTTGCCCTCGATCGAAACCGCGCGTGCCCGCGCGGCGGAGGAAGGGCTCACCAATGTCAGCTTCGTCCACGCCAGGGCGCAGGACTTTGAAGGCGACGGGTTCGATTTCGCCTGCATCTTTGACGCGCTGCACGATATGGGCGACCCCGTAGGCGCGGCCGCGCATATCAAGGCGGCCTTGAAACCCGACGGGACCTTCATGGTGGTGGAACCGATGGCGGGCGACCGCATGGCCGACAACATGCACCCGATGGGGCAGATTTTCTACGGCTTCTCGTGCATGGGCTGCGTGCCTGTCTCGCTCAGCCAGGAAGTCGGCTATGGCCTTGGCGCGCAGGCGGGCGAGAAACGGTTGGCACGCGTGCTGAACGAGGGCGGTTTTGCCCATGTGCGCCGCGCCACGCAGACGCCCACGAACATGGTGCTCGAAGCGCGCGCCTGATTGCGGTGCAACCGGGGGAGGCGCGGCATCTGCGCTTCCCTCGCCGCTTTCTTGCGTTACAGTGCGAGAGGCGACGCCGCGCGGGCCAACCCGCGGCCAAAGGGAAAAGCGGGGGAGAGAGCGCAGCTTATGGAACATCTCGAAGGGCGGGTTGCCTTCATCACCGGCGGGGCCAGCGGCATTGGCCTTGGCATGGCAAAAGCCTTTCTTGCCGAGGGCATGAAGGTCAGCCTTGCCGATTGGAGTGACGCGCATATCGCCAAGGCCAAGGTGGAACTGGCAGGCAATAACGCCGCCTTTTTCGTGAAAGCCAATGTCGCGGACCGCGCCAATCTCAAGGCCGCGGTGGAGGAAACGCTGGCCCATTTCGGCAAGATCCACGTGCTGTGCAACAATGCCGGGGTGAATGGCGGCGGCACCGCGGCCAGCCCCGATTTCGACGATTGGGACAAGGCCATCGCGGTGAACCTTGGCGGGGTGGTGAACGGCACCAAGATTGTCGCCCCGATCATCCGCGCGCAGGGCGAAGGCGGGCATATCGTCAACACCAGCAGCATGGCCGGCATCGTCCCGCTGCCCGGCCTTGCCGCCTATTCCACCGCCAAATACGCCGTGCGCGGCTTTTCGGAGAGCCTGAGGATGCAACTGGCGCCCAAGGGCATCGGCGTGTCCTGCCTGTTCCCCGGCGCCACGCGCACCGCGCTGGTGCCGCTGCCGGAAGATGATCCATCCATCGATGCAGAGAACGCACCGCAATTCCTGAAAGATCTGTGGGATGCGATGCGCGGCGCGATCGACCCGCTCGATACCGGCCGCGCGGTGGTGGAGGCTATAAAGGCCAACCGGTTCTACATCTTCACCAACCGCGAATTCCTGGATGAGGTGAAACAGCGCCACCGCGAGATCGAGGAGGCCTTCCCGCTCGACGAGCCCACGCCGGGCCGCGTGAAGTTTGAAACCATGCGCGCCGAACAGGTGCGCAATCTGATGGCGCCGGGCAACCGGCCCGTGCCGCAGGAGGATCCGGGCGACATGGCGCTCGACCTCGGTTCGCGCTCCCCCGCTGGCGGGCAATAGTTGGACACGGGAAAGGCCGCTGACGATGATCTACCTGCTGCGCCACGGCCAGACCCACTTCAACCTTGAACGCCGGATCGAAGGCAGCCTCGACAGTCCGCTCACCAGCCTGGGGCGCGAACAGATGCGCAGCGCGGGCGAACGTCTGCGCGGGATGCTCGATGGCGAAGCGGACTATCAAATCCTGTCCAGCCCGCAGCCGCGCGCGCACCAGTCTGCGCTGATCCTGCGCGAGGCAATGGGCACGCAAGCGCCAGTAGCCGGCCCGGTCATCACCGATGCGCGGCTGGTCGAGGTCGGCTGCGGTTCATGGGAGAAGCACCATTACGCCTCCATCGGCGCGCGCGATCCACTGGTGGAGGAGGAGCCGACCTTCCTGTCCGCCTGGGCGCATCATTGTCTCGACGGCGAAGGGCTGGACGCGGCGGTCGAGCGCCTGTGGGGCTGGCTGCGCTGGGCAGGCAATGCCCGGCTGATCGTGGTGGGCCACGCCATATCGGGCGCGATCCTGCGTGCGCTCTATGCAGGCGAGGGGCGCGATGCGATGCTGCTCCATCACACGATAGAGCCTGACTGTATTCACCGGCTGGAACGCGGCTGGGTGGAGGAGATCGCGGTAAGCTGAACCGGCGCCGCCTAATGCGAGAGGATCACGGCATGACACATCGCACCGCCTTGGCTCCAGCCGAAGGGGCTGCCTGACATGGCCCGCACTTTCGTTGATGCATTGAACGCGCTGCCGATGCGGCCTTTCCAATGGGCCACGCTGGCGGTTTGCATGTGCGTGCTGATCGGGGCCGGGGTGGCGCTGCAACTGCTGGGCGTGGTCGCGCCGCTGGTGATGGAGGCATTCGGCGTGGAGCGCGGCGAATTCGGCATCGCGATGAGCGCGGCGATCATCGGCTTTGGCGTGGGTGCGTGGGGCGGCGGCTGGCTGGGCGACCGGATCGGGCGGCGCTGGACAATCGCCATTGCCGCGCTTGGCTATGCGCTGGCGGCGATGGGTTCTGCGACCACCACCGGCGTGTGGGAACTGGCGATCTGGCGGCTGTTCACCGGGCTTGGCGTCGGCGGGGTCTATCCCAATGTCCTCTCGCTTGCCAGCGAGTGGCTGGCGGAACGCTGGCGGCCGGTGGCGGTCAGCACATTGACCGTGGGCGTGCCGATTGGCGGCACGGTCGCGGGTTGGCTTGCACCGGGCCTGTCGGCCGCAAGCGGCTGGGAAGGCACGTTTGCGGTGTTGGGGCTGGGCCTGCTGGCCGTGTGCGTGCTGGTGGCGCTGATCCTGCGCGACAGCCCGTCCTTCCTGCTCGAACGGGGCAAGGCGGAGGCGGCGCGGCGCAACGCCGCCCGCGTGCTGGGCGCGCCGGAGGAGCTGCTGCCAGAAGCCAAGCCCGCGCAGGCCGAGGGCGAGGGGCATATCGGTGTGCTGCACCCGTCCAACACGCGGTTCAATATCGGCGTCGGTATTGCCTTTTCTTCTGCCGCGCTGGTGGCGTTCGGCATATTGAGCTGGACGACCACATTCCTGACCACGGCGGGATTCGATTTTGCCGAAGCGAGCCGCGCGGTTTCCATCGCCGGGATCACCTCGATCGCCGGATCGGTGCTGGCGGGCGTGCTGGTGCGGCGTTACGGATCGCGCCTGATCATGAGCCTGTTCAGTGCCACGCTGTGCCTCGTGATTCTGGCGCTGGGCTGGCAGGTGCAGGCCTTGCCCGCCGAACCGGATGCAGCGCAGCGGCTGGTTGTTACCTGTCTGGTGGGATTGGCGGGCGCGGTGTTCAGCGCCTGCATGGCCGCGATGTATGTCATCATGGCGCTGGGCTATCCGCAAAGCTGCCGTTCGGCGGGCATCGGCTTTGGCATTTTCATGAGCCGGGTGGGCGCGTTCCTTGCTACCGCCTTTGGCGGAACCTTGCTGCAATGGGGCGGCACCAGCGTGGTGCCGTTCTTCGCCGTGCTGCTGGTGGCATCGGCCATGGTGTCTGCGGCGGCCTTTGTGGTGGATCGGCAAGTGCCGCCAGCCAGCCGGAGCTGATGCCTTCCTGGCTCGGAGGGGTTGGCTTGTGCAGGTGGCAGATGCATGGCATTCTAAACATCGCCATCCTAAATGGTGCAACAGGCAGCAGGGAGAGCGGCCTTTGATTTAATCGCGATGCTTGACTTGAGGAATGGCGATGCCGGCGCAGCGGCCTGACGTAGTCGAGGAGTTTTCCAGTCGCCTCGCGGCGATAGATGCGTGCGATTCGGTTATTGCCCTGCGCGAAGCCACGATGAGTGCGCTGGCATTGCTGGGCTTCACCGCAGCCTGTTTCATCGCTCCGCTGACCCGTGATCCGCGCGTGGGCCGCAGCATGACCAATATCGGTCTACCGTGGACATGGGAAAAGCAATACCGCGCGCGGCTTCATGCCATTGATCCCTTGCCCGATATCGCTTTGCGCAGGCTTTCCGCCTTTGTCTGGCCCGACGATCTGAAGGATGAAAAGCTGAGCAAGGCGCAACAGCGCTTTTTCCAGGCATCGGCGCAACTGGGCGTCGCGCGCGGCGTGGCGACAGCGTGCTTCGGGCCGGAGGGGCGCAGCGGATTTCTTGGCGCATTGCTGGCCCTTGACGCGCCGCGGCCCGACCAGCTGACGCTGCAACGTTTCCACGCGGTCGGCCAGACCTCTTTCCAGTCCTATTGCCGCATGGTCAAGCGGATGCAGGACATCCCCCAATTGTCGAACCGCGAAATGGAAGTGCTGCACTGGATCGGCCGGGGCAAGAGCAATTCGGTCATTGCCGAGATACTGGGGATCTCCCCCTCGTCGGTCGATGTCTATGTGCGGCGCATCTTCGCCAAGCTGGGGGTGAGCGACCGCACCACTGCCTCGGTAAAGGCCTATTCGCTGGGCCTGATCATCACGCCTGATTACGAGAAGTTCGTCGCCGAGATCGACGCGCAGGATGCTGGCCGCGATCCGCCCCAGGACGCCAACTGATCCGCCGGGCCAATCCGACGCTGAACTGCCATTGTCGGGCAATCACGTTACATGCGGATGTGGGACACCTGCCCTAGAGGCCGTGCCGAGACCAGCGACGGCCCTTCGGGTCGCGTCGAAGGATTGTCATGGTCTCGGCGTCCTGGACCCCAAGCCGGGACGCCTTAAGTTTCCCCAGATCGTGCGGCCTCGTGCCCAATCCCCCCCCCCCCCTGCCTTCCTGAAGGCGGCGCGGGGCCGCATGATCTTCCTCCCTGCGATGTGCCAGCACTCACCAAAACGGCCGCATCCCGGTGGGACGCGGCCGTTTTTGGCATTGTGTGGTCGTTGCGTTCTACCGCACGCGCGGCCCGCCAAAGGGGAGCGGCGGCGGAGGACGGCGCGCACCGCGCGGCAGCTGTGCCTGATAGGCCCGGCCGCAATGTTCGACGCAATAGGGGAAGCCGGGGTTCACCTTTTCGCCGCAGAAATGGAAATCCGCCTCGCCCGGATGGCCCATCGGCCAGCGGCACACGCGGTCGTTCAGGTCGAGCAGATGCGTCTTGTCCGCCACTTCGGGGCTGGGCTTGGCCGGAACGCGGCGGCGCGGCGGGGCGGGTGGGATCGGTGCCTGCTGCTCGCCCGGCCCCTGCCGCACGAAACCGCCGGGGCCAACCGAATGGATGCGCGGCAGTGGCTCACCCCGGCCGGGCAGCGGCTGGCTGTTTTCGGTGGACGGTTTCGGATTGCCGGCGGGCTTGGTCGCAGGCGCAGTGCCGCGCGGTTCGGGCCGGGGCAGGGGCGCCTTGGCCTGCGAGGCTGGGGCGGCAGGTGCAGCAGGTGCAGCGGCGGCGGGTGCTGCCTTGCGCGGTGCCGGGGCGGGGGCGACCTCCTTCGTCTTGGCAGGCTTGGCCTCGTTCGCCTTGACAGGCGAGGGGCGCGATTTCAGGCCAAGGCGGTGCGCCTTGCCGATCACCGCATTGCGCGAGACGCCGCCCAGTTCCTCGGCGATCTGGCTGGCGGTGGAACCGCTCTCCCACATCTTGGTCAGCTTGGCGATGCGTTCTTCGGTCCAGCTCATTCACAAATCCGTTTCATCATGCGGGCGGACGCGCGCCGGGGTTGCTGCACCCGCCACACCTCACACAGGGCTTGCCAGCGCATATGCAGGCCGATAGGCGGCAGCACATGGCCAATCAAGCCCCCGAAAGCTTCACACCCGGCACAACACCACTTGGCGGGAACAGCCCCGCAGCCGTGATTCATACCGTCAGCACCGTTGCGGATGCCGGGCGCAGCTTCCCGCCCAAGGGCCAGCCCATGATTACCGGGTTCAACCGGATCGGGCTGTGGAGCCTCTATATTAAGGAGATACGCCGGTTTCTCAAGGTGCAGACGCAGACTGTCTGGGCCCCGGCGATCACAACGCTGCTGTTTCTGGTGATTTTCACCGTGGCGCTGGGGGGAGATCGGGCGGACCGGCTGATCCTTGGCGTCAATTTTGCCACCTTCGTCGCACCTGGCCTCATCATGATGGGCATGATGCAGAACGCCTTTGCCAATGCCAGCTTCAGCCTGCTGGGCGGCAAAATGCAGGGCACCATCATCGATTACCTGATGCCGCCGCTCAGCAATGGTGAGCTGATGATCGCAATTGTCGGCGCCGCGATCACGCGCGCGGTGATGGTAGGCGGTGCGGTGGCACTGGCCATGGCGCTGTGGCCGGGGGTGGATATGCAGGCAGCGCATCCGTGGGCGATCGTCTGGTTCGGCCTGATGGGCGCGATGATGCTGGCGCTTATGGGCCTGCTCGCCAGCCTGTGGGCGGACAAGTTCGATCACAACGCAGCCGTCACCAATTTCATCGTCGCCCCGCTCAGCCTGCTGTCGGGCACGTTCTATGTCATTTCCAACCTTTCGCCCTTTTTCCAGGCGATCAGCCGCGCGAACCCGTTCTTCTACCTGATTTCGGGCTTCCGCTTCGGCTTTCTGGGGGAAAGCGATATCGGCAACACCAATATGGCGGTGCTGGGCGCGGCGGCGGGCGTGGGCGTGCTCAACCTTGTGCTGGGCGTTGTGACCTATCGCGTGCTGAAAAGCGGCTGGAAGATCAAGAGCTGAAGGTTTTCGCGAAAGCCAGACTACCCGTCCCACCTCCCCGTCCGGGGATCAGCCGGACAGGACCCCTGGCAGGCAGCCGGGTGAGCGCCTGCTTGGATATCAGTGAGTCAGGCTGCGGTGCAGGCGATACCGCCCGCCGGAAAATGTACCGAAGAGCTGCGCAATGCCGGGGTGGTCCACCGGGCCACCATCCCCGTCGCGCATCAGGTTCTGCTGGCTGACATAGGCGACATAGGTGGAATCCTCGTTCTCGGCCAGCAGGTGATAGAAGGGCTGGTCGCGTTCGGGGCGCATGTCTTCGGGAATGGCTTCATACCATTCTTCCGAATTGGCAAAGACCGGATCGATATCGAACACCACGCCGCGGAAATCGAACAGGCGGTGACGCACCACGTCGCCAATGGCAAAATGCGCGCGGCGGTGGCGGGGGGCATCGACCTTGCGGCCGGCAGCGGGAAGGAAGAATTCCGACCGTTCCATATGGCGCAATATAATCCTTCGCATCTGCGAAACAAGCAGGCCGCAGCAATTATCCGCAGCTCTGGCCCCATCTGTTGCCCGAAGGCCGCTCAGAGGGGCTTGGCAAGCGCCAATCCTTCGGCTAACCGCCGCGCTCTTGATCGACCAGCCGGTGCAACCGCACCGTGCCTTTCTAGCGGAGAGGTGGCAGAGAGGTCGAATGCGCCGCACTCGAAATGCGGTTTACGGGCAACCGTAACGTGGGTTCGAATCCCACCCTCTCCGCCAACATCTCAATGCGAATCAATGAGATGGGCCTTCCAGGGCCAGAAAATCCCTAGCTTCCGCGCGGTTTTGCCGATCGCGCCTAAACCTCAGAGACTGCCAGAAACGACGAAATTGGTCTCTGATCGGCTTTTGTCTCTTTTCACCCGAACCCCCTCTGAAAACGTTCGGTCTCCAGAAACGACGTAAATCCAAGGTTTTCTGGCTTTCGTTCAACCGAACCTTTTGCGCCCAATCTCGGCAGGCGCCTGGGCAGAGAACCCGAGGTTCCAACAAATGTCGACCAGCCGTCAGAACATGCCGACCGTGTAGGCCGTGTATGCAGCGTAGGATGCGATGAGGGCGAAGCCTTCTTTTCTGCTCAACCGGCCTCCGGAGAAGGCAAATACCATAACAACCAGCGACGCCGCCACTAGCAACCGGAGGTCAAAGGCCATCATGCTGGCAGGTACTTCGGTGGGGGCCACCACGCCAGTGATGCCGCCGATGAACAAGATATTGTAAATGTTGGAGCCGAGGACATTGCCCAGGGCAATGTCACCTTCCTTGCGATAAGCAGCCACGGCAGAAGTGACCAGCTCCGGGAAGGACGTCCCAACCGCCACGATCGTCAGACCGATGACAGCGTCGCTCACTCCGAGCTGCTCTGCAATCTTGATGGCGCCATCCACCAAAAGCGAACCGCCGCCCACTATCAGTACGAGACCAACCAAGAACAGGAGAATTGCAATCGAGAGCCTTCCGCCAGGTTGCGTCTGCGGGATCAGGGCCGGGTCGACTTCTTCCATAGCCACGGCGCGATCATAAGCGGCGCTGTGGGGCGCTCCCAGGCGTTCCTGGCGATACGCATAATAAACATACCCTCCCATCGCGATCAGGAAGATGATGCCAGCCTCGCGGGAGAGGCCAACAGTCGCGCCGGCGGCGAGCAAGGCCAGAACGGCGAGGGTGCCAATACCGCCATCGCGCCAAAGGGTGCGGGTTTTTACCGCGATGGGTGTGATCAGTGCAGCTATTCCGAGGATCAACAGGGCATTGGCAATGTTCGATCCAACGATATTGCCGATGGCAATCCCTGGTGATCCGGCAAGGCTGGCCTGCACGCTTGCGGCAAGTTCAGGCATAGAAGTGCCCATGCCCACAACTGTCAGGCCGATCAGCATCGGCGACAGACTCAGTCTTTCGGCAATCCGCACGGCACCGCGGACCAACAGGTCACCGCCTGCAATCAGCAGAACAAGGCCCAGCAACAGGAAAAATGCATCAGCAAGCATGATGTGACAGCAACCTTTGTCGGGAGATTAGCGTCGATCAGTAGGGTGATGCCCTGCGGCTGTCACTGGGGTTGTGCCGGCGCATCGCCTGCCTTGTGCTCCTACCCCGACAGTTTCCATTGTACTCGTGCGTATTACATCGACTTGCCAGAGACGCACACAGCAAAGCGGATGCGAAGCGGTACGTTATTCTACAGGCGGCTGTGTTACCCGATCGGCCGCACCGTTCACCGCCTCGCGGACGGCTCCGCGTAACGCTTCACCATCCACTGCCTTGTCGACACCGGTGATAAGGGCCTCCTCGTCGATCACTGCGCCGACAGCCGCCATTTCTTCGGCTGGAAGGGCCTCGCCAAGAGCCTGCCTTGCGGCACCTTGTGCCATGCCCTTGATGGCCTCCTCGTCAACCGCCGAAGCAACAGCATCCACTACACCCTGCCCTTCGATTGCTGCGTCGGCCTTGCTGCGCAGTTCTTCAGCCTGCTTGGCAGCATCGCCACACGCAGCGAGTGCAAGAGCTGCTCCGGCCACGAAGATCAAGTTCTTCATCATTTAGGTATCCTGTTGATGCACCCGTTCGGTGGACCTTGCCTCGTTTCACTCGTTATGATCCTCACCTGCATTTCGGCCGGGGCAGAACGGACACTTGATCGTTCGCCACTCGCGCGAGGCGCATGAGTCATGCGAGGCCGGGTCAATGTGACATAAGGACTGGGAGGCGCGGATTTTCGAGGACCTCGCGCGTGGCCCCACCTAGAATGAACTCCCGCAGTCTGGAATGGCCATAGGCTCCCATGACGAGCAGATCCGCTTCATTGGCCAGAGCCTCATGCTGGAGCGCCTGTCCGATTGTTCGCTGACCGAGATCAACCTGTTCCAGACGTGCATTCAGCCCTTTGCGCGACAGCGCGCCTTCGATCGTAGTGGCGTCCGGATTAGTCTGGAACTGCTTTTCCCCGCCGATCACCGTGAGGATCACTTCTTCGGCTAGCCGCAGGAGCGGGAGCGCATCATGCAATGCACGAGCAGCAGAACGCGTGTGATCCCACGCAACTGTGACCCTCTTGCAGGAAAATGAACCGGCATGGTCGGGCGGAACGAAGACGACCGGACGCCCCGCTTCTATGAGCACATGCTCCGCAAACTTGCGTTCACTGAGAAATATGCTCTGATCAGTTCCCATGATCACAAGATCGTGCAGCTTGGCTTGATCGCCAACAAAGGGAATGGGGCCAAATGCATGCGCCCAATCAGTCTGGCCTGAGGCGCTGACGGCATTGGCGTGAGCTTTGGCTAGAATGGATTCGACAAGCCCAGTGAGTTTGTTGTGACGTTCCTTATCGTCCCGCTCAATCTGTTCGGCAGTCCGCGAACCCCAGTTATCAGGAGTGCGTACGTCGACATGCGGTGCCAGTATATTTAGATGAGCACCGAGCGCTGCAGCTGCGTTGATCGCAAATGCTGCGGAGCCGATTGCAGGCTGCGAGCCCTCCAGCGACGCGTAAAGCAACAGATTATGATTGGTCATTAAGTACGCTCCTCCTTTTGCCATTCTTAGCTCACTAGCGGGGTTGATTGTCGCGCTCCCGCATGATCGGATTCGATCATCTGCCGAACTCCCTACCCGCTAGAAAACAAATGTGCAGGGACTCGGCAGGCGATTAATCGAACAACTCCTGAAGGAAGGACTTACGCCTCTTCTGATGATAAACGGGCTGTTGCCCGTATTGCTGCGGCTGCGTAGGCGCCGGAGCTTGTGCTACCCGGGGTGCGGCGCTTTCCGAACGTTCGATGATCTTGTCGAGTTCGCCGCGATCGAGCCAGACGCCTCGGCATTGCGGGCAGTAATCAATCTCGATGCCTTGTCTGTCGCTCATGACCAGTGCGACGCTACAAATTGGGCAATCCATTCTTCCGTGCTGTGTCACTGAACTATCCTCATCATCGCCACGAAGTGGCGCAACAGTCGGGAAAAAAGGGGCGGCGCGGGGAATGGGGGGGCACGCGCCGCCCCGGCGCAGCGTGGTTAGGGGGTGACGGGACCAGCGCTGCGCTGCAGTTGGGCAATCCTGTCCTTGATTTTGAGACGCAGCTTCTTGAGCGACATCATCTCACTCTGACGAGCAACACTGCGACAATTGTCGATCAGGCGGTTCAGGCGTCGATGCTCCTGCTGCAAGCGATCAAGATATCGGTTCATGTTCTACCTCCATGCGCTGGAAGATCAGTGAGAATCGGCAATTACTCAAATTGATTCGCATCGGCGTATTTGATAGTATTTGACTATCATGACCACTCTACGCCAATTCACCTATCTCGTCGCCCTTGCGGATTATCGGAACTTCCGGCGCGCAGCGGATGCCGTCCATGTCGCGCAGCCGACCCTGAGCCAGCAATTGCGCGCGCTGGAAGCCCGGCTTGGCGTAACTCTGGTCGAGCGCAATGAAAGCCCGCTTCAATTGACGCCCATCGGACGTGAAGTGGTAGCGCGTGCGCGCAAGCTGCTGCTCAATGTAAAAGACATCGAGGACATGGCCCTGCGCGCCAAGACTGGAATCGGGGGCACGATCCGCTTTGGCGTAACTCCGACTCTCGGCCCCTATCTGATGCCAGGCATCGTCGCATCCTTGCACCGCGCGTATCCCGATATGCGCCTTTATGTCCGCGAGGGCATTCCCGACGAACAGGCCCGCGAACTCGCACGCGGCGAATTGGACATGATCCTCTCTCCACTCCCGGTATCGGGAAGCGCACTTCACATTGAATCGCTATTCCGCGAACCGCTCCATATTGTATGCCCCCCCGATCATCCGGTTTCAAAGATGGCGCGGGTGCGAAAACAGGATCTGGCGGGCGCAGAATTCCTGAGCTTTGACCAGCGCCATCATGCCTATCGCCAGGTCAGGGAAGTGTGCGACGACTTCGGGGCGCTTGTTCTTGAGGACTATCAGGGAACAAGCCTTGATGCCCTTCGTCAGATGTGTGGTTCGGGCCTCGGCTTCGCGATCATTCCGGAATTGTACCTGCGCTCCGAGGTCGGTGGGGAAGACATGGTCAAGCGGCTTGACTTGGCGGACTGGAGCGCAAGCCGCGCGATCGCAGCCGTATGGCGCGAAGGTGCTGCCTATTCTGACAGTTACCGGATCATCGCGGAAGCGATCGCCAGCGAAGCGCGACGCATCCTAGCCGAGGACTTCTGATAGATAAGGACATGGATGCGAAGGCGACGACGATTAGCCAAACACGATAATAACCTGATCCGCCCAAGGCAGTGTTGCTGCCGCGGCCAGTTCCTTGACCGACACCGCTGGCGGGACGCGCGCAATCAGCATCTTCTCCAGCACAGCTGGTGCCAGATAGGCTAGGCGCAGCATTCGCCCGACATAGCGGTCCGAGATGCCCTCGGAATCGGCAATGTCTTGAATGGTCGCCACCTGGCCGCTTTCCAGCTTTCGCCGCCAACCCCACGCCCTCGCGATCGCCTTCAGCACATGTGGGTCAACCCCGCCAGTATCCGGCACCACGTCGGCAGGCGGCACGATCTTCGGCCGTCCGTTGCGCTTGCGGATGGTGAGCGGGATGAACACGCGCATGGTGGTGGGGGTACTCATGCTGCCAGCTCCTGCTTCGGGGTGACCATTTCCCGGATGACCGACCCGAGGCCCTCGGTGCGCAGGTCAACCGCAAGGCCATCGGCACTGACCGTGACCCGCTCGATCAGCAGGCGGGCGATACGCGCCTGCTCGGCCGGGAACAGCGATTCCCACAGTCCATCAAAGCCCGCCAGCGCACTGACAACATCCTGCTCATCCATATCCGTAGTGGTACGGCGGATCGCTTCCATTGCCCGCGCCGCGATTTCCGGTGAGCGCAGCAGCGACCGGATGTGCTGGACGACGGCGCCTTCGACCATCCCAGCATTCAGCCGGACAAAGCTGTCCCGGCCTTCACAGGCGCGGTTCCGGATCGCATCCATCGAGGTGTAGTAGCGGTAGTGCCGGCTGCCTTTTTTCGTCACCGTCGGCGTCATGGCTATGCCGCGATCCGTGAAGATCAGTCCCTTGAGCAGCGCCGGGGTCTGGGTGCGGGTGTTGGCCGCCCGCTGGCGCGGGCTCTCCTGCAGGATGGTATGGACGTGATCCCACAGCGGCTGGTCAATGATGGCCTGATGCTCGCCGGGATAGCTCGTGCCTTTGTGGACGGCCTCGCCGAGGTAGAGCCGGTTGCGGAACAGCTTGTACAGGAACCCCTTGTCGATCGGCTTGCCGCGCTTGTTGAGAGCGCCGCTCGCCACCAGTTCCCGGGTCAGCAACGTTGCCGATCCCAGCTCGACAAACCGCTGGAACATATGCCGGACCGCCGCCGCCTCGGCCTCGTTGACGACCAGCTTCCGGTCGACGACGTCGTACCCCATCGGCACGAACCCGCCCATCCACATGCCCTTGGCGCGGCTGGCAGCGAACTTGTCGCGGATGCGTTCGCCGGTGACCTCGCGCTCGAACTGGGCAAACGACAGCAGGATGTTGAGCGTCAGCCGGCCCATGCTGGTCGTGGTATTGAACGCCTGCGTCACGGACACGAAGGTCACGTTGTTGCGGTCGAAGGCCTCCACCAACTTGGCAAAATCCATCAGGGACCGTGACAGGCGGTCGATCTTGTAGACGACGATGACGTCCACCAGACCGGCCTCGACGTCTTCCAGCAGGGCCTTGAGACCGGGGCGCTCGAGCGTCCCGCCCGAGAACCCGCCGTCATCGTAGCGTTCGCGCATGCAGACCCAGCCTTCAGCGCGCTGGCTGGCGACATAGGCCTCGCAGGACTCGCGCTGGGCGTCGAGGCTGTTGAACTCCATGTCGAGCCCTTCCTCGCTCGATTTGCGGGTATAAATGGCGCAGCGCTGGCGGCGCGGAACGACCGCGACGGCTTCCTGATGACGGCTCATCGGTCGTCCCTCCGGGCCTCGCGGAGGCCGAAGAAGCGATAGCCGTTCCACTGCGTGCCGGTGATCGCCCGCGCCACCGCCGACAGCGACTTGAACTTGCGCCCCTGCCAGTCGAAGCCGTCCTTCATCACCGTGACGGTGTGCTCCACCCCGTCCCATTCACGCACGAGGCGGGTGCCGACCACCGGGTTGCGGGAATCCGCGATGATCGTCTTGCGCCCGACCCGGCCCTCGATTTCGTCGGCCAGCAAGTCAAGCGTCCGCCGCGTCTCGCGGGACAGGCCGCCGAGGGTCAGTTCCTGGACCCGGTAGCTGAGCCTCAGCTCGAGGTAACTGCGGCTGTTGTTCGGAGCGGGCGTGCCGAAGAGGCTTTCCCACTTCGCCTTAAGCTCGACCACCGTCATTCGTTTCAGCGCTGCAAGCTGCGTGACCACGCTCGCGTCCGCCGTGTCGCGTTCGCCCACCCGCCATGGCGCGGCGTCAGTCTTTCTCTTTGTTCCTGGCATCATTGTCCTCCAACTCGGTTGCTCGGTTTGCGACGACCAACACGGCGTTTGAGGGCGAGAATGTCGAATGAACTGTCTTCGCCAGGTGCAGATAAAGAACTGGACTGTTCCGGCAGGATACGCCTGAGCCCCGCGGCAAGAATCTGCGCGAGTTCATCGAGGCGTTCGTCCGCCGACAGACGGACGGGCAACAAAGGGTTCGGACCGGATCGGGCGTCTTGCATGAGACCGTTCGCAACAGAAGATGGCTGGCGAAACGGTAGGCGCAAAACGATGATACGCAATCAAATTCAATGACTTATCGCGTTGCTGCGGAATCATTAGAAGTAGATCGAAGCCGTTCGTCAGGCCTTTCCAGCGTGAACATCTGTGCAAATCGCCCGGAGCGGCGCTACCCGCAGCATTGTCGGGTCGTTACCTCGAATCATCGCGGGTGAACTGGTCGTAGCTATCCCAAGGTTCTTCGTCCTCGACCTCAGCTCCATCGACGGCACGATCGAACTGCAGAAGAGACACCGCCAAACCGAGCCGGTCAGAGAAGAAGGTCAGTTCTCGGACGGGTTCGGAGCCCCGACTAAATGTCCAGATGCCGGCTGGCAAAGCCACCGGGCGCTGAGAACTGGTGTGCTGCGACGCCGACCCCATGGCCATGATGGAGCCGTCGGGAATCGGCATGCCCGATTGAATGAACACACCGCTTCTGTAGGCGCGCGTGCTCGCTCTGCCCCACAACGCGAATCCGTCTCGCGCAACCACCATGGCCGCTCGGGTGTCGGTGAATTCGATCCACTTGCGCGCGGCCGCAAGAAGCGAAACTCCGTATCGGTCAGTCACATGGCCAAGGAGGTCGCGAGTTACCTCCTGACTGCCGACCTGGTTCCGATAGTCGTCGATCGGCATCAACAGGAAGGAGGCGAAGGTATCGGCATCTTCTTCACGCTGCTTCTCCGCATCCTTCCAGCCGTTGGCTTGCAGCGGAAGGCACTCGAAGTCGAACTCGTCCGAGAGCTCGCCGTTACGGTAGTGCGCTGCGGTCAGCGGGCGCCGGTGCAGCAAGTAGTGCCCGAACTCATGAGCGAGCGTGAAGCGCTCGCGTCCACGGTAGCGGGGCTGAGTGTTGTAGAGGATCTGCCAACCGGGCTTCTTGCGCCGTGCCCGGAGCATGCCCTCGAAGCCGTCGATGTCGACGCCCTTCACTGCCGTAATCGGGTCCTCGTGGTTTCGGGAGACTTCGAGCGCCAGCGCCTCCACGTCCACGGGGAACCGGTCTTCTCCCAGCACGGTGCGGAGAAGCACAGTCAGATCGTTCGCGGCCCTTCTGGGCGATTTTCTGCCGCTACTGCTCATTCATCCTCATCGTCCAGGATCTTGAGCATCTCGCGAAGCTTCTCTTTGCTCTTCGGTTTCATCTTCTGATACTTGCGAAAGAAAGCAGTGTCTGTCGCGTCCGCTTCGGTGACTTCGTCGGCAGATATCAGGTAGTCGGTCGTCGTCTCGAGGGCGGCTGCGATCTGGTGAAGTTTCTCGGCCGAAGGGCGCGCGACGTCCTTGTTCTCGATCTCCCACATGTAGCTCTTGCTGGATCCGACCCTTTCGGCCAGCGCCTCCAGGGTCAATCCTCGCTTCAGTCTGAGCTCGCGAACGCGCTCTCCCAAGGGTGTTGGCACCGGGTGTTCTCCTGTTTGTCCGCCGGGTTCGTTATCGCGATACATCTAGTCCTTGACACGCCGCACCTGCAATACCTATCTTGCGCACAAGTTCGTAGTAACGAACCCACTTTCGCGCTTTCACGAGACAGGAGGCCGTCATGGCTAAAGCAGGTAACGGTTCGGGCACCCATCACGTGGTCCCCAATCCCAATGGCGGATGGGATGTCCGCCGCGGCGGCGCCGAGCGCGCCAGCGGGCACTTCGACACGAAGCGGGAGGCGATCGACCGTGGGCGGGAGATCAGCCGCAACGCCGGGACGGAATTCAAGATCCACAACCAGGATGGCCGGATCGGCCAGTCCGATTCCCACGGGAACGACCCCCGCAACATCAAGGGCTAAGGAGATCGGCCATGGCCTCAGTGACGAGTTTCATCCGCAACGTGCCTGCCTCGTCGCTGCAGGCCTATTTCCACCACACCGGCATCGAGCTTCCGACCGAGGTCGATTGGGAGGCGCCCGAGCCGGAAGTCGCCCGCGTCACCTTGCGGGCCGTCGACGAATTGGACGACGAAGCCCGCGCCCGCATCGTCAATGACGCCGAGCGTGTGAGCGCCCTGGCCGATGATGCGGGGCAGACCGCACTCTACAGCGTGATCGACGACCGCACGGTGCTCGATAATCTGGCAAATGGCCATGCGCGTTCGCTCTGGATGTTCCTGAACGAACCGGTTCGGTTCCGCCATGCCGAGGAGGTCCGTTACACCGATGAGCGGCGCCGTGGTCGGAGCTGGGACGGGTTCATCGGCGAGCCGAACCTCGATCTGCGGCGGGACGAGGCATCCATCGATGCCTTCAAGACGGCACTGCGCGAACGGTTCGCTTCCAACAACATCCACATCGACATCTTCGGGCGCTACCGGCCGACCTTCGACGGCGAGGATTGCGAGCTTGTCCAGATCGCGATTTACCGCGAAGGCCTCCTCGACGATTTCCTGGCGTTCGATGACGCGGGAACGCTCGTCCGCCGCGCCCGCCGTCCCGTGTTCGAGGCGGCCATGACGTATGAACCGGCGACCGGCGTCATCGAAGTCGTCGCCAACGACCGCGAGAGCCGCGAGGAGATGGTCCGCTTCATGGCGCGCGACCTGCTGGGGATCGAGTTCCAGAGCGAGAAGGTGCCCTTCCGCACCTACGACCTCGCAGTTCTGCTTCATCCTTTCGATTTTCCGACCGACCCGGAGGATGGGATCGAGTCCGTCGAGGTCAAGCAGCTGCGTCTGATGCCCATCGACAATGTGGGCGAGCGCGTCACGCTGGAATGTCTTCGGAAGGCCGACCGTACTATCTGGAGCATGTCGGCGGAGCGGTTCGGCGCCAACGATCCACTGGCTGGCGGTTGGGTGGCGACACAGGCCAAACTCTCCATCAAGTTCCATCCCAAGGGCGATGCCAAACGCGGTCGGACGCTGCCATTGACGATCACGATGCCGCATGGCTGCAATCTCAAGGACCAGACCGAAGAGGAGCAGCTGATCGGCGAAAAGTATCTCTGGCGCTGGGGCATCCTTTCCGGAGACGGCGGTGTCGTTGTCGATTGATCGGAGGGCGGTTGATCTGCTCCTCTCAATCGTGGAGAGCGCGGATGCCAAAGTCGCCGGCTCCGTGCTCTCCGACTATCACGCCGACAGCGCGGGGAAATTGCTGGCGGCGAATGTGCTGCGTCCCGATGGCCATAACGCGGCGGCCGCCTCGCTGGCTGATTTCGAAGACGAGCCGGTCTCCCTGATCTGGTCCTCGGAACGGAACGGCTACGGATACTTCAGCCCGTCTGCTGGCTGGGTCGGTGTCCCGAAAGAGCGGATGGGAGTCTACGGGGTCGACTTCCCGGTCCTCTTCGCCCGCTTGCTGGTCGGGCTGGACATTGCGTCCCGCGACGGCGCCAGAGTGCTCGTTCCACGAGCTTTGTGGGAGCTTGGCAACGCACGCATCGGCCGTCGCCCTCAGCGAGTCCCGATATGGTTCGCGCGCCGCCTTTCGGACCGGAAGATTTGGGCAGATGTGGCTGATGCGGCCCGAAGGCGACCAACACCCCATGTCCGCATTCTCTTGACCAGCACGCCCAGTGGTCGGCTCCATGAACCGGGGCTGCCGGGGCACCTCGTCGTGTCCATCGGCGATGCCATCGATTTCGATGACGGAATGGCGGTCAGCCCTGAAATCCTATCGGCACTTCTCGATGGCACACCCGCCGTCAGCCCTCATACGCCCCTGTCCCTCTCACCGAGCGGGCAGCGACTCACCATCCATGGCAACGTCACGATCGATCTCAAGTCGGACATCCATATCGCCATCATTCGCAAGCTGGTTGAGGGACACCAGGACGGCCGACGCTTCAGCGCTCGGGAACTCCTTGATCATGCCCACTCCAGCGCGAAGACGCTGCGTCAAGCATTTGGTGCGCAGCGATGGGCAGACCTCGAACCTTATCTGAAGTCCGAGAACGGTCTCTGGGGCTTCGCGCTCTGACGAAATTCTCTCTGTTCTTCTCCCTCTGACCGGGTCGGTTTTCTCCCTCCCGGCCAGCCATCGTCTCCGCAGGTTTTCGACCAAAACCGAAGGAGACACAGATGGCTACGAAACACCTCAACCAGATCGACCTGGCTGCGCGCTGGAACATCAGCCACCGCACGCTTGAGCGGTGGCGCTGGACGGGCGAAGGCCCGCGCTTCGTCAAGCTCGGCGGTCGCGTCGTGTACCGCCTCGAAGACGTCGAGGAGTACGAGCGCGAGCAGATCCGCGCGAGCACTGCCGACCACCCCAGCAAGCCTGCGGCGTGAGGGGGCGGTGATGACGATCTCAAACCGTATCTCCCTCGATGAGCTCCGCCGCATGGCCGTCGGCGACATCGCCGCTCTGCCCGCCGAGCAACTCGCCCTCTTGCAGGACGATGCCGCCGACGCCCTGCGCCGCGCCAAGACCGTCTGCGACTGGCTCGATGGGGCCGTCGCGCTCAAGTACGGCGATCGTGCCCACGCAGCGCGCCAGACTGCCGGCAAAGACACCGGCACGGTCCGCTTCGATGACGGCGCGGTCACCGTGATCGCCGATCTGCCGAAGCGCGTCGACTGGGACCAGGACAAGCTCGCCGCTCTCGTCGAACGCATCCGGGCCGAGGGCGACGACCCCGGTGAATACGTCGATGTCGCGATCAAGGTGCCCGAGCGCAAGTTCGCGGCCTGGCCGAGCCACATCCGCTCCGCCTTCGAGGACGCGCGCACCGTCCGCACCGGCAAGCCCAGCTTCCGTCTTTCCCTGAACGGCGAGGTGACGACATGAGCATCACGAAGAAGCTCGCGGTGCTCCGCGAGCACCATTACGGGCTGGAAAAGCTGCCCGAGACCATCCGGGTGCCGGCCCTTGGCGAGCGTCGCGACGAGACCGTCAAGCCGGTCGGGACGGCCTCGATCGACGACCTGGCATTTGCCCTCATCGGTCTGAACGAGCGGGCATCGGCCCTCTACCGAGAAATCGACGCGGTGCGCACCCTCCACGACGAGGCCCGCAAGGCCGGTGCGCTCGGAGCCGATGTCGCGATCGACGCCCTGATCGCGGCGAAGGGAGGCAAGTGATGGCCCTCCCGATCATTTCCGCCGACCAGCGGCTCGCCGAGCCGCGCGGCATCAAGGGCACGATCTTCGGCAAGTCCGGGATCGGCAAGACCTCGCTTCTCTGGACGCTCGACCCCGCCACCACGCTGTTCATCGACCTGGAGGCGGGCGACCTCGCCATCGAGGGATGGTCCGGCGACAGCGTCCGCCCGCGCACATGGGCCGAGTGCCGCGACTTCGCGGTCTTCATCGGCGGCCCCAATCCGGCGCTGCGGGACGACCAGGTCTACAGCGAGGCCCACTTCGCAGCCGTGTGCGAGCGCTTCGGCGATCCGGCTGCGCTCGACCGCTACCACACGGTCTTCATCGACTCGATCACCGTCGCCGGGCGGCTCTGCTTCCAATGGTGCAAGGGGCAGCCCGAGGCATTCTCGGAGAAGACCGGCAAGCCCGATGTCCGCGGCGCCTATGGCCTGCACGGCCGCGAGATGATCGCGTGGCTCACGCATCTGCAGCACACGCGGGCGAAGAACGTCTGGTTCGTCGGGATCCTCGACGAGAAGCTCGACGACTTCAATCGACGCATCTTCCAGCCGCAGATCGACGGCGCGAAGACCGGCCTCGAGCTGCCGGGCATCGTCGATGAAGTCCTGACGATGGCGGAGATCAAGGACGAGTCCGGCGCGCCGTACCGTGCCTTCGTCTGCCAGACGATCAACCCCTGGAAATTCCCGGCGAAGGATCGATCCGGCCGTCTCGACCTGATCGAGGAGCCGCATCTCGGCCGCCTGATGGCCAAGATCCGCGGCCCCGTGAAGCCGGCTTGCGAACGGCTGGCCTATCGCAGGGCGCCCCCGGCCGCGACCGCTGCGACCTCCGACGCCCCTGCCATTTCCGAAAACACCTGAACGAGGAGACCTGCAGCCATGACTGGATGCTGGAACGATTTCAACGACGCCAAGCAGAACACCCATCTCATCCCCAAGGGCACGCTGGCCAAGGTGCGCCTGACGATCCGTCCGGGCGGATTCGATGATCCGGCGCAGGGCTGGACCGGCGGATACGCCACACGGGGGACCACCGGCTCGGTCTATCTCTCGGGCGAGTTCACGGTTCTCGGAGGGCCCTTCGCCCGGCGCAAGATCTTCACCCTGATCGGGCTCTACAGCCCCAAGGGGCCGGACTGGGCGAACATGGGCCGCAGCCTGATCCGCGGCATGCTCAACTCTGCGCGCGGCATTTCGGACAAGGACACGTCCGCTCAGGCCCAGGCCGCCCGTCGCATCAGCGGCTTTGCCGATCTCGACGGGCTCGAGTTCGTGGCGCGGATCGACATCGGCACCGACACCAACGGCGAGGAGAAAAACGAGATCCGCGCGGCCGTGACGCCGGATCACAAGGAGTATGCCGCTCTCATGGGTGGCGTGCCCGGTGTAGCAGCGCAGCCGCAGGCTCAGCCTTCCCAGCCCTCCATGCCGCAGTCTTCGAAGCCGGCGGCGGGCACGCGCCCGTCCTGGGCGCAGTGAGGCGGCCATGCTGCTGCGTCCCCGCCAGAAGCAGTTCGTCGAGCGCAGTCTTGCCGCGCTCGATGCGCACGGCAACACACTCGGTGTCGCCCCGACCGGAGCCGGCAAGACGATCATGCTCTCGGCGGTCACTGGTGCGACGATCGCTGGCGGCGCCAAGGCCTGCGTGCTCGCCCACCGCGACGAGCTGACCGCGCAGAACCGCAGCAAGTTCGGCCGGGTGAACCCGAAGATCACGACCTCGGTCGTCGATGCGAAGGAGAAGTCGTGGGCTGGACAGGTCACCTTCGCCATGGTGCCGACGCTGGCGCGCGCCGGTAATCTCGGCCAGCTGCCTGCGCTCGACCTCCTGGTGATCGACGAGGCGCACCACGCGGCCGCCGACAGCTATCGCCGCATCATCGACGCCGCGCTCCAGCGCAATCCCATGTGCCGGATCTACGGTGTCACGGCGACGCCCAACCGAGGCGACAAGCGCGGTCTGCGCCTGGTGTTCTCGAACGTCGCCGACCAGATCCGGATCGGGGAGCTCATCGCGTCGGGGCATCTCGTGCCGCCGCGCACCTTCGTGATCGACGTCGGCGTCCAGGACCAGCTCACCAAGGTGCGCCGCACGGCCGACGATTTCGACATGGCCGAGGTCGACGCGATCATGAACCGGTCGCCGGTCACGGACGCCGTTATCCGCCACTGGCGGGAAAAGGCGGGCGAGCGCCAGACGGTGGTGTTCTGCTCGACCGTGGACCACGCGCGCAACGTGACCGCCGCCTTCAACGCGGCCGGTGTCGCCGCCGGGCTGATCCACGGCGACATGGCCGATAGCGACCGCAAGACGACCCTTGCGGCCTATGCCGCCGGCGAACTGCGGGTCGTCGTCAATGTCGCGGTGCTGACCGAGGGGTGGGATCACCCGCCCACCTCATGCGTCGTGCTGCTGCGGCCGAGCTCCTACAAGTCGACCATGATCCAGATGGTCGGTCGGGGCCTGCGCACGGTCTCGCCCGAGGAGCATCCCGGCATCATCAAGACCGACTGCATCGTGCTCGACTTCGGCACGTCGACCCTGCTGCACGGATCGCTGGAGCAGGACGTCGACCTGGACGGTCGCGAACCTACCGGCGAAGCGCCGACCAAGGATTGCCCGGACTGCGGCGCCATCGTGCCGCTCGCCACCATCGAATGCCCGCTTTGCGGGCATGTCTGGGAGCGTCCCGAAGGCGGCGAAGCAACGCCGCTCGGTGACTTCGTGATGACCGAGATCGACCTGCTGAAGCGGTCGAGTTTCCGCTGGTGTGACCTCTTCGGCGACGATGCCGCGCTCATCGCCAACGGCTTCAATGCCTGGGGCGGTGTCTTCTTCCTGAACGGCCGTTGGTACGGCATCGGAGGCCTCCAGAAGCAGCGGCCGCATCTGTTGGCCGTGGGCGAGCGCACCGTCTGTCTGGCAGCGGCTGACGACTGGCTCAACGAGCATGAGAGCGACGAGAGCGCCCACAAGACCCGCCGCTGGCTGAACCAGCCGCCCACCGACCGGCAGCTCGCCTTCCTGCCGCCGGAGTCCCGGCAGGACTTCGGGCTCACCCGCTACCAGGCCTCGGCGCTGCTGGCCTTCCGGTTCAACCGCGACGCCATCCGCTCCCTCGTCTTCGGCGCGGCCGATGCCGCGCCCGAAGCAGCCATCGGGAGGGCGGCATGAGCCATGGCTTCTGTTTCCCCTACCACGGCCGAGGAACGGCGGCGGCTCTGGCATCCGCGTGGAAGGCTCTGTGCTGTTTGCCGGCGACCCACCCGTGGCTTTGGCTGGTTCGATCCGGTGCCATCGAACTGGCCGCGCCCCTCGGTCTGGTTCTGCTCGATGGCCTGCCAGGGCTTCTGGACGCGCTTGGCGCGGGAGCGCTGGGCCATGGTTGATCTCACCGAACAGGAGAAGGCGGCGATCCGCGCCGCCATGAAGCCGGTCGCCGAAATCATGGAGGAGATCGGCTGGCAGACGCGCTTCTCCGATCTCTCGGAGGCGCAGGTGCTCACGCTCATCGAGGTCGCCGTCGGCGGCTTCCAGGACGCCATGCACGCCATTGCTGCTGAAGACGAGGATGTGCCGTTCTGATGCTCGACTACAACCGCCGCCCCACCTGCGCCGAACGCATCAATGCGGTGATCGACGAGGCGATCGCTGCTGAACGCGCGGCGGTTGCGCCCAGGACCTACCTCGGCGGCTCCCGCCTCGGGCACCCGTGCGAACGCGCTCTGCAATTCGAGTTCACGGGGGCGCCAAAGGATGAGGGCCGGGAGTTCTCCGGCCAGACGCTGCGGATCTTCGAGATCGGACACGCGCTCGAAGATCTTGCCATCGGCTGGCTGCGCGGTGCCGGGTTCGATCTCTTTACCCGCAAGGGCAACCGTCCGGACGGCGAGCAATTGGCTGGCGCCGACTTTCAGTTCGGCTTCTCGGTCGCGGGTGGCCGCATCCGCGGTCATGTCGATGGGATCATTGCCGCTGCTCCGCAGCAGCTGGGCATCGGCGTTCCCGCGCTCTGGGAATGCAAGACGATGAACGCCAGGAACTGGCGCGAGACCGTGGCCAAGGGCGTGGTTGTCGCGAAGCCGGTCTACGCCGCCCAGATCGCCCTCTACCAGGCCTACATGGAGCCGCAGGTCCCCGGCATCTCCGACAATCCAGCGCTCTTCACCGCCATCAACAAGGACACCGCCGAACTGCACCACGAACTCGTGCCGTTCGACGCAGGGCTCGCCCAGCGTATGAGCGACCGCGCCGTGCGGATCCTTCAGGCGAGCGATGCAGGGGATCTGCTGCCGCGCATCGCTACGAGCCGTGACTTCCACGAGTGCCGGATGTGCCCGTGGTCGGATCGCTGCTGGGGGCTGGCGGCATGAGCGAGAACAAAGTCGTCTCCCTCGACGCTTGGCGCGACTTCAACGACGCTACGCCGCAGTCCGATCCGTTCGACATCGAGCCGGATCCAGAGCAGATCGCCGTCTTTCTCGACGTCGTCTTCGGTTATTGCGAGGGCTGGGTTCCGCTGCGCGGGTTCGTGGACAAGGGCCAAGGCCCAAAGAAATCTGAAGATGGCCGTGCGGAGCACGGCGGGGGCCGACCCCACAACGCCTGGATCGAGATCGACGACAGTTTGCTGGAGAAGGCGGTTTCCTTTGCCGGTTGGGCAGCACGCGAAGGGGCGGCCTTCTATGTGGTGCCGGGTACGGTCGCCGAGACCGGCAAGGCCAAGGCCGCCGATGTCCAGCAGATGCAGACGGTCCTGGTCGACCTCGACGCCGGAGACATTGCGGCCAAGCTCGACCACCTCATCCGTCATCTCGGCGAGCCGACACTTCTCGTCGAAAGCGGCGGCCGGACGCCGGAAGGTCTCGACAAGCTGCATGTGTGGTGGCGCTTGAGCGAACCGGCCGAGGGCGAGGACCTCGCGCTGGTGTGCCGCTTGCGTGGCGACATCGCGGTCAAGGTCGGCGGCGACACGCATTTCCGCTCGGCCCACCAGCCGATCCGCCTGGCCGGCTCCGTCTATCACAAGGGCGGGTTCAAGCGGCTGGTCAACATCCGCCGCCATAGCCCGCGGGTCGAGGTCCATCTGCACGACTTCGCCGAGATGGTCGATGCCATGCCGCCGCTTTCCGGGGTCGGATCCGAGCCAGGCCCATCTTCGGACAAACCCTCGATCACCGATGTCCTGACGACACCGGTCCGCGAAGGCGGCTCGGACGACTGGACGCGCTTCCAGGGGGCGAGCGCCGCGATCGGCCACTACGTCCGCATGGCGCACGAGGGCCGCATGAGCCGCGACGACGCGTGGGAGGCGATCTGCCAGTACAACGCCGCCCAGCTCCGTCCCAGCTGGCCGCTCGAACGTCTCGCCTCGGAAGCACAGCGCCTCTGGCGGCTGCACGAAGAGCGCCACGGACCGGCCCTCGAACGGATCGCTGTTCCGCCGATGTCCGCGCTTCCGGTTTTCACGCTCGGCGCACTGCTCGACGACGTGAGCCCGATGCCCGAGGACATCATCGCTCCGCGGCTGCTGACGCCCGGCGGGATGCTGGTGCTCGGCGGCGCCCCCAAGGTCGGCAAGAGCGATTTCCTGATCAGTCTGCTCGTCCACATGGCGGCGGGCGTGCCGTTCCTCGGCTTCGCGCCAAGCCGGCCCTTGCGGATCTTCTATCTGCAGGCGGAGATTCAATACCACTACCTGCGCGAACGCCTTCAGGCGATCCGGATCGATCCGGCGCTCCTGGCCGCGGCGCGCGACAATCTCGTCGCCACGCCGAAGGTCCGCATGCTGCTCGACGCCGGCGGCGTGGGCCTGACCATCGCCGCGGTTCGCGCCCACTACGGCCATGGCGCTCCCGATATCCTCTGCATCGACCCGATCCGCAATCTCTTCGATGGGGGTCCGGACGGCGGCGGGGAGAACGACAACACCGCGATGCTCTTCTTCCTGCAAGAGCGGGTCGAAGCGCTGCGGGACGCCGTAGCCCCGGATGCCGGCCTGATCCTCTGCCATCACACCCGCAAGACCACGAAGAAACAGCTCGTCGAGGACCCGTTCATGGCGCTCTCGGGCGCGGGCAGCCTCCGCAGCTTCTACACCTCCGGCGTGATCATGCACCGTCCCGACGAGGGCCGGCCGGAGCGGATGCTGCATTTCGAGCTGCGCAACGGCCCCGGCATCGAGCCGATGATCATCGACAAGGCCGACGGGCGCTGGGTCGTGGTGGACCGCTCTGGCGAGCGCCTCGTGCGCCGCGAATTTGGCGAGAAGCTGGACGCCGAACGGACCCGGAAACACGACGTGATCCTTCAACTGCTCTTCGATGAGGCCGAGGCCGGCCGACTCTACACCGCGCTGCAGTTCGCCGAGAGCTTCGAGAACCAGGCCGGGCTCGGCGGCAAGGACACGATCCGCGAACGGATCAGCGTGCTGGCGACGAAGGGTTTCATCAAGTTCGTTCGCGATGGCGCGCCGTTCGGCCTGCCAATCTCGCGCTCGAAGTTCGGCTATCTCTGCGTCGAGGGCATGACGTTCCCGACCGGAGAAGAGACGGCAGACCCCGACACCGGCGAGGTCGTGCCCGTCCGGATCCCGGTCCTTCCCAGCACCTACAAATGCCCACAGAGCGGCGCGGCGCTGCCGGTCGAGAACCCCCTGGTCTGGGTCTATCAGACGGAGGAGACCTCGTGATGTGGCAGCCCATCCCGATTACGCGGACTTACGCAGGATCAAGTTGTGGCAAGTTGCGGCGAGCTGGGCGGCCAGCTTCCCAACTACTTTCGTTGCTTTTCGCGCCGCCGCGTGCCGTCCAGCCGTCCCGCGCACAATCAAGTTGGGAACGCGCGTCACAACTACCTTTGTTCCGGCTCGCGCTCCCACGCGATTTTGCGCAGATTCAAGTTGGGAAAGGATCGGTTGTCGCGGCCCTCCACAACTTGAATTTCTCCATCATTCACAATGCTTTGTCCTTCCCCAGAAGTTGTGGGGGTGAAAGCCACCCCCTTCGGGGGTGGGGGAGAACGCCGCAGGCGGGTTCTCCCACTCCCACCCCCAGGGGCTTCGCGCACGCACGGCGTGCAGGACCTCTCATCCGCAACAGCACACGAAAAGGATCGACCCGCATGAGCTTGCATCCATCACCCGTCCTTGTAGCCGACCGCCCACCTGCGCCCGTCGCCTCTGCGGATGCGGGCGGCGCCATCCTCGCGCTCGATCTCGGCACCAGAACGGGCTGGGCGCTGCGCACCTGCGATGGGTGCATCGTCTCCGGCACCGAGGACTTCCGATCCCGTCGTTTCGAAGGCGGCGGCATGCGCTACCTGCGCTTTGCCGACTGGCTCATCGAGCTGGCGATGCTGTCGCGAGGCATCGGCCGCGTCGTCTTCGAGGAGGTCCGGCGACATGCCGGAACCGACGCCGCGCACATCTATGGCGGCTTCCTCGCCACACTGAGCGCCTGGTGCGAGAGGGAGGGCGTTGCCTACCAGGGTGTCCCAGTCGGCACGATCAAGCGCTTCGCCACGGGCAAGGGCAATGCCGGCAAGGATGCTGTCGTCGCTGCCATTCGCCAGCGGGGCTTCCAGCCCGCTGACGACAACGAGGCCGACGCCATCGCGATCCTGCTCTGGGCCATGGAGACCCGAGGAGGCGTGCTGTGAAGTGGACACCGAGCCTCGTCGAGGAACGTCTCGCGGAAGCGGCCTTCGTGCTCAAGCGCCTGCCCGAACCCCGGCGGCAGGGATATTTCAGCGTCTGGCCGGAGGTCATCCATAGCTTCGCCGACAAGGTCGGACAGGAGCCGAAGCCGATGCGCGTCATCCCGTCACCCGCCGCGATCAGCCGGATGGAGGAGACGCTCAGCTGGACGGTGGGGCTCGATCCGATCGACGGCAAGATTGTCTGGCTGCGCGCCTACGGCGAGCGCTGGAAAACCATCTGCTGGACCGTGGGATTGCAGCGCTCGGCGGCGCACGAGCACTGGCTCTACGCGCTCTGCGTGATCGCGTGGCGGCTGAATCAGCGGAAAGTCCCGCGACTCCGGTCGCGGCGCTACGTGATTGAAATGGTTAAGGAGGCTTGCGACGATCCCGCTGGACATCCCAATTAACTTCTTGTCCGTACGTTGTCCGTATGATATGGAATCTGGGACAGGAGATCAGCCATGCCCGCAGCCGAAGCCAAGTCCGAACGTATCGAGGTGCGCACCACGCCGAGCATGAAGGCGCTGCTGCAGCGAGCGGCCACGTTTTCGCACAAGAACGTGACGGAGTTCCTGCTCGAAGCGGGCATCCATGCCGCCGAGGAAGCGCTGGTCGATCGGCGCTTGTTCCGGCTGGACGACGCCCAGTGGCAAGCCTTCCAGGATGTTCTCGACCGTCCCGTCCAGAGCAAGCCGCGCCTCGCCAAACTGCTCGCCAAGAAGAGCGTGCTTGAGTGACGGCGGAGGACCAAGCGTTCTCTGCCGTCCGAAAGCTCGACGCTTCCCATAGCGTTGACGCGTTTGATTGCGGCAAAGAGCCCCTGAATCGATTCCTGCAACGCCACGCGCTGGTCAGCCAGAAAGCGGGCAGCGCTCAGACCTATGTCGTTTGTCACGAAGGGCAGCGCGTCGTGGGCTACTACAGCCTCGCGGTCGGCGCCGTCGAACATGGCGATGCGCCTGGTCGGGTCGGCAAGGGGCTGGCTCGTCACCCGATTCCGGTGATGCTCCTCGCTCGTCTTGCCATCGACCGATCCGAGCAGGGAAAGGGACTGGGCAAGGGGTTGCTCAAGGACGCGCTGCTCCGCACGGCCCAAGCGGCCGAGATTGCTGGTATCCGAGCACTGCTCGTACATGCCAAGGACGACGAAGCGCGCGCCTGGTATGAGGCGCTTGACTTCGAGCCAAGCCCGACCGACCCGTATCATCTCTTCCTGCTGATGAAAGATCTGCGAGCGCTCCTCGGCGAGTGACCGCAATCTCGCGAAGCGAGGCGGAAAGTGTCCGCCGGACACTTTTCGAAGAGACGAAAACCCCGGTTCTTGGGTAGATTCTGGCTATCCTCGGGAGAGGCGCGCGCGTCGCGGCCTTGGTCCCGCTTCCAGACGAGTTCGCGGGTCCTTCCTGGCGGAAATCGTATGCTGGCGGGCGAGGCGCGGCGTTTGGCTTGGCATGGGCCGATTTTCTGGGAAGCCACCCCCTACTGACGGAAGCCACCGGCCGTCCGATGGTCGCAGAAAGACGCGTGATTTCCGTTGGATAGCCGAAGGCCCGGGCTGGCTTCCGGGTGGCTTCCTGCTGGCCTGCAGAATCCACCCGGAGTCCACAGGCGATCCACCGTGGAATCCACCGCAGGATCCACTCTCCCGTTCGCCCAATCGAGCAAGCTGCCCATCGGCTGCATGCGCGTCGAGGCTTCGGCCGCTGAGCCAGCCTGGCCAATCAGCGGCCACCAGCGCCGGTGCCGCCGCTCCCGCGTTCCTGACCCCTCATCGGTTCCTCTTATCCATGACCCTTGCCTTTGCACCCGACCGGATCGAGACGTGGCCGCTCGCGCGCCTCAAGCCCTATGCCGGGAACGCGAAGCAGCATGGGGCCGAGCAGGTGGCGAAGATCGCCGCCAGCATGGCCGAGTTCGGCTGGACCGTGCCCTGCCTCGTGGCCGAGGACGGGGAGCTGATCGCGGGCCACGGCCGCGTTCTGGCGGCGAGCCAGCTCGGGCTGAAGGAGGCGCCGGTGATCGTGCTCGGGCATCTCACGCCCGCGCAGCGCCGGGCCTACCGCATCGCGGACAACAAGCTGACGGAACTCGGAAGCTGGGACGAGGCGTTGCTCTCCGCCGAGCTGCAGGGACTGCTGGCCGAGGACTTCGATCTGTCGCTGGTCGGCTTCTCCGACGGCGAACTCGACAAGCTCCTCGCGCTCGACCCGGACGCAGACGATGAAGACGGCGGGGCTGGCGGCTCGTTTCCGCCGGTGACCATCCCCGAGCCGCCGCGCAACCCGGCCTCACGCAGGGGCGATTTGTGGATCCTCGGGCACCACCGTCTGCTCTGCGGCGACAGCACCAACCATGAGGACGTCCGCCGCCTGATGAACGGCGAGCGCGCCGTGCTCTTTGCCACCGACCCGCCCTATCTCGTGGACTACGACGGCGCGAACCACCCGACGCGGAACAAGGACTGGTCGCAGTCCTATGGGGTGACCTGGGACGACAGTTCGCAGGGCGCGGAACTCTACGACGGCTTCATCGCCGCGGCCATTGCCGAGGCGATCACCGAGGATGCCGCGTGGTATTGCTGGCACGCGTCCCGCCGCCAGGCGATGCTGGAAGCCTGCTGGGAGAAGGCCGGCGCCTTCGTCCATCAGCAGATCATCTGGGTGAAGGACCGCGGCGTGCTCACCCGCTCGCATTATCTGTGGAAGCACGAGCCCTGCTTCATGGGCTGGCGCCGCCCGCACCGTCCGCCGAAGGTCGCCGAGGAGACGCTGCCCTCGACCTGGGAGATGGCCGTGCCTGCCGGCGAGGAGCGCCCCGATCATCCGACGCCCAAGCCGGTGGATGCCTTCGCCATCCCGATGCGCCAGCACGTCGAGCGCGGCGGGCTGTGCTACGAGCCGTTCTGCGGCTCGGGCACTCAGATCATGGCCGGTGAGGCCAACGGCCGGCGTGTCTTCGCGATGGAGATCAGCCCGGCCTATGTCGATGTCGCGATCGAACGCTGGCAGGCCGCCACGGGCCGCGAGGCGATCCTCGAGGGCAACGGGCGGACCTTTGCCGAGGTGAAAGCCGAGCGGTTGGGCGACGGCACGGAACCCATGGCCGATACGCCGGACATGGACACCGCCCCTGAACCCGCGCGAAAGCGCAAGACCGCCGCGTGACATGCATGACTTGGCTTTACCTTCCTCCGGAGACGATTCCGGAGCGGGAGATGCGTGCCTGTTCGGCCTCTCCCTCTGCTCCGGCGCAGGCGGTCTCGACCTTGGGCTCGCCATCGCCATCCCCGGATATCGTGCTGTGGGCCATGTCGAACGGGAAACCTACGCCGCAGCCACTCTCGTGGCGCGGATGGAAGACGCGTCCCTGGATCAGGCTGTTGTCTGGGACGATGTTGGCACCTTCGACGGCCGCCCGTGGCGCGGCGCGGTGGACATCGTCACTGCGGGCTATCCGTGCCAGCCGTTCTCCGTCGCGGGCAAGCGCCGGGGTGCCGACGACCCACGCCACCTCTGGCCTCATGTCGCCCGTATCATCGGCGAGGTCGAGCCGCCCTTCGTCTTCCTCGAAAATGTCGCCCATCATCTCCGCCTCGGTTTCCCCGAAGTCGCCGCAGGACTGGTCGGCATGGGCTACCGCCTTGCGGCGGGCCTCTTCACAGCGGCGGAAGTCGGCGCTCCCCACAAACGCGAGCGTCTGTTCATCCTCGCCATTCGCGAGGGGGACGAGCTGGCCGACCCCGCGCGCCTGCTCTGGAACCCGGTCGAGTGGCGGGAACCGGACGGAACTGCTGCGGCTCTGGCCGACGCCCCGCGCCAGCGCCAACGAAAACCGGCAGACGAAGCCGACGCCCTCGCAGGCAGCGGGGCAGCACGGCATGAACCTCGCGACGACGGCCGCGTTGTGGCCGACGCCGCAGACCGACAGCTTTCGCAGCCGAGGTGGGGAAAGGAAGGACGAGAAGGGTCTGGACCGGATGGCGCGGGATTGGCCGACGCCGATGGCGAACGACGGCTGCAAGCCGAGCGCGGGCAACCGCAGGAGTGCCGACCTGACCCATGCGGCGGGGATGTGGATGACGCCGACGGCGCGGGATCACAAGGATGGGGCGACGACATTGGCGAACACACCGGTGAACGGCCTGCTTGGCCGCCAGGTCCTGGTGACGTCGATGGCTGGGCGCGATATCTCGCCATCGCCCCGGACCTTGAACCCGCTGTTCGTCGAGGCGCTGATGGGCTGGCCCACCGGGTGGACCGGCTTCGGCTCTGTGGCAATGGCGTGGTCCCGCTGGTTGCAGCGCATGCGCTGCGAACTCTGGCGGCTGAACTGCTGGGCGATGGATGAGGCAGAGGCATGAAGCAATCCCGCCTCATGTCGCTGGTCGAGTCCCTTGCCAACGTCGCCGTCGGCTACGGCGTCGCGGTCGTCACGCAGGTCCTGATCTTTCCGATCTTCGGCCTGTATGCGACGCTGGCGCAGAACCTGATGATCGGCGCCATGTTCACGCTGGTGAGCCTTGCGCGCTCCTATGCGCTGCGGCGGCTGTTCGAGCAGCTGCGGGAGCGCCAGGCGCTGGGGCAAGGATCGGCAAGGCCTGATCGGTCGGTGACATGACTGCCAACGGAACTCCCGCACCCATGGGCATGAGCGAGCGGCAATATGCGGCGCATGCCGGGATCTCGCGCGGCGCGGTGCAGAAGGCGCGCGCCGCCGGGCGGCTGGTGCTGCATCCCGACGGCTCGATCGATGCCGCCGCTTCCGATGTGCGCCGCGCCGAGGCCACCGATCCGGCCAGATCCCGCCGCGGCCCGGCAGAGCGCGTCAGGCCCGTGCCCGAGGCCGCCGTCGCCGCCGTGGGCGAGACCCTGCGCGAGCAGGGGCTGGCCGCGCCGCCGGCGAACAGTGGAATGACCTTCCTCCAGGCGCGCACCGCCAACGAGGTGCTGAAAGCCCAGGAGCGGCGCATCCGGCTGCAGAAGCTGAAGGGCGAGCTGGTCGAGCGCGCCCGGGCCGAGGCGCTGGTCTTCCGTCTGGCGCGCGAGGAGCGCGAGGCATGGGTCACCTGGCCGGCGCGGGTGGCGGCGCTGATGGCGGCCGAGCTCTCGGCCGCGTGCAGCGAGGAGGTGAACGTGGAGGTGGCGGCGATGCAGAAAATCCTGGAGGACCATGTCCGCAGCCACCTCGAGGAGCTTGCCGCCCCACGGGCCCCCGACCTCACCTGAGGCGCGCGCGGCGGGCGAGGCCTTCGCCGGCGCGGCTGACATCCTGCGCGCCTGGGCACGCGGTCTCGCGCCCGATCCGCTGCTCGCGGTCTCCGCCTGGGCCGATCGCCACCGGATGCTCGCCGCGCGCGCCTCGGCCGAGCCGGGGCGCTATCGCACGGCGAGAACGCCCTACATGCGCGAGATCATGGACCGGCTCGGTCCGCACGATCCGGTGCAGCGGGTGGTGTTCATGAAGGCCGCGCAGGTGGGCGCGACCGAGGCCGGCAACAACTGGATCGGCTATGTCATCCACCAGGCGCCGGGGCCGATGCTCGCGGTTCAGCCCACGGTGGAGCTGGCCAAGCGCCATTCGCGCCAGCGCATCGATCCGCTGATCGCCGAGAGCCCGGCGCTGCGGGAGCGGGTGAAGCCTGCCCGGTCCCGCGATGCCGGCAACACCATGCTGTCCAAGGAGTTCGCGGGCGGCATCCTGATCATGACGGGGGCCAACTCGGCCGTGGGCCTGCGCTCGATGCCGGCGCGCTACATCTTCCTCGACGAGATCGACGCCTATCCGGCCTCGGCCGACGAGGAGGGCGATCCGGTGAGCCTCGCCGAGGCGCGCTCGCTCACCTTCGCCCACCGGCGCAAGGTGCTGCTGGTCTCGACGCCCACCATCCGCGGGGTGAGCCGGATCGAGCGCGAGTTCGAGGCCTCCGACCAGCGCCGCTACTTCGTGCCCTGCCCGCATTGCGGGGCGATGCAGTGGCTGAAGTTCGAGCGGCTGCGCTGGCACAAGGGCCAGCCCGAGACGGCGGAATATGTCTGCGAGGGCTGCGAGGCGCCCATCGCCGAGCACCACAAGACGGCGATGCTGGAAGCCGGCGAATGGCGCGCCACCGCGACCGCCGCCGATCCTGCCACGACCGGCTACCATCTCTCGGCGCTCTACTCGCCGGTGGGCTGGCTGAGCTGGGCGCGGATCGCGCGCAGCTGGGAGGCGGCGCAAGGCTCTGACGAGGCGATCAAGGTGTTTCGCAACACCGTGCTGGGCGAGACCTGGGTCGAGAGCGGCGAGGCGCCCGACTGGCAGCGGCTCTACGATCGCAGGGAAAGCTGGCCGGCCGGCACCGTGCCCGCGGGCGGGCTGTTCCTGACCGCTGGGTCCGACGTGCAGAAGGACCGCATCGAGGTCGATGTCTGGGCCTGGGGCCGCGGCCTCGAAAGCTGGCTCGTTGATCATATCGTCATCGAGGGCGGGCCGGACCGGCAGGAAGCCTGGGAGCGGCTGAGCGCGCTCCTCGACCGCCCCTGGCCGCACGAGCACGGCGCGCAGCTGCGCATCGCCCGGCTCGCGATCGACACGGGCTACGAGGCCCCGGCGGTCTATGCCTGGGCGCGCAGCGTCGGCTTTGCCCAGGTCGCCGCCGTCAAGGGGGTGGAGGGGTTCAACCGCTCCAGCCCGGTCTCGGGGCCCACCTATGTCGATGCCACCGAGAACGGGCGGCGCCTGCGGCGCGGCGCGCGGCTGTGGACCGTCGCGGTCTCGAGCTTCAAGGCCGAGACCTACCGCTTCCTGCGGCTCGCGCGCCCGACTGCCGAGGAGCGCGCGGCCGGCGCCGGCTTCCCGCCGGGCACGATCCATCTGCCCGACTGGATCGAGAGCGAGTGGCTGCGCCAGCTCACCGCCGAGCAGCTGGTCACCGTGCGCAACCGGCGCGGCTTTGCCCGGCTCGAATGGCAGAAGCTGCGCGAGAGGAACGAGGCGCTCGACTGCCGGGTCTACGCCCGCGCTGCCGCCTGGATCGCCGGCGCCGACCGCTGGGGGGAAGCCCGGTGGCGCGATCTCGAAGGCCAGGTGGGTTCGCTCGATCGGTGTGCCCCGGTGGCGCCAGAGACTGCTGGTTCTCACCACGGCACGCCAGGGATCGCCTCCGCGGGTCTGGTGCGACGCGCGCCAGCCCGGCGCGGCCGACGGGTGATCACGCCCAGCTATCTCGTTTGAGACCAGGACCATGACGCTTGAGGACATGATCGCGCGCCGCGATGCGCTGCTCGCCGCCCGTTGGCGCGGCGTGCGCACCGTCGAGATCGAGGGGCGCCGCATCACCTATGCGAGCGATGCCGAAATGGCCTCCGCCCTCGGCGACCTCGAACGGCGGATCGCCGAGGCGCAGACCGGCGCGCGCCGCCGCATCGTTCGCACGACGGCAACCAAGGGGCTGTGACCCGTGCTGGAATCGATCACACGGTGGCGCCGCCGCATCGGCGCGCTGGTGGGCGGCTTCGAAGCGGGGCAGGCAAGCCGCAGGCTGCGGCACTTCCAGCCGAGCCGGGCGCATCTCAACACGCTGATCGCGGCTGCCGGCGCCGACATCACCGCGCGCGCCCGCTGGCTGGTGCGCAACAATGGCTATGCGGCGAACGCGATCGAGAGCTGGGCCGGGAATGTGGTGGGCAACGGCATCAAGCCGTCCTCGCTGATCGCTGACGCTGATCTCAAGGCGCGCGTGCAGCGGCTTTGGCTCGACTGGACCGACGACAGTGATGCGGAGGGGTTCACCGATTTCTATGGCCTGCAACGGCGCGCCGCGCGCGAGGTGTTCATCGCCGGCGAGGTGTTCCTCCGCTTCCGTCCGCGCCGGCCCGAGGACGGGCTCGTGGTGCCGCTGCAGCTGCAGATGATCCCCTCCGAGATGCTGCCGCTCAGCCGCAACGAGCAGCTTCCCGGCGGCAATGTCGTCCGCCAGGGCATCGAGTTCGATGGCATCGGCAGGCGCGTCGCCTATCACTTCCTGCGCCGGCACCCGGGCGACGTGACCGATCCGGGGCTCATGGGCGAGACCGTTCGTGTTCCTGCATCCGAGGTCATCCACGTGATCGATCCGGTCGATGCCGGGCAGCTGCGGGGCGTCTCGCGCTTCGCGCCGGGGATCGTGAAACTGTTCCTGCTCGACCAGTACGACGATGCCGAGCTCGACCGGAAGAAGGTCGCGGCGATGCATGCGCTCTTCATCACCACGCCGGCACCGGCCGAGCCCTTTGACATCGCCGAGAGCGACGAGAGCGGCGAGCGGACGATGGATCTGCAGCCCGGCCAGATCGTGATGCTGGAGCCGGGCGAGGAGGTGCAGACCTCGGCGCCGGCGGATGTCGGGCAGACCTACGAGCCGTTCCAGTACCGCACGCTCCTGCAGGTCTCGGCGGCGCTCGGCATTCCGTACGCATATCTGTCGAACGACATGTTGAAGGCGAACTACTCGAACTCGCGCCTCGCGCTCCTCGAGTTCCGCCGCCGCATCGAGGCCTATCAGCATTCGGTCATGGTCTGGCAGATCTGTCGGCGCGTCTGGGCGCGCTGGATGGATACGGCGGTCATGGCCGGCACTCTCGACCTTCCCGATTACGAGGCGCGCCGCCGTGACCACATTGCCTGTTCCTGGCTGCCGCCCAAATGGGACTGGGTCGATCCGCTGAAGGATGCCCGCGCCGAGATCGAGCAGATCGAGGCGGGGCTCAAGAGCCGCACCCAGGCGCTCGCCGAGCGCGGCTATGACGCCGACCAGGTCGACGCCGAGATCGCTGCGGACCGTGCGCGAGAGCGCCAGCTCGGGCTTGCCTTTGGCAAGGCGTCCATCCCAACCGACCCGTCCGGGACGGATGAATCCGTCCCCGCGACGGAAGCGCAATCTCTCGACACCTGAGGAGGTCGTGATGACCGAACGGACGTTCACGATCGATGCGGTCTGCGCGGCCACGGGCGTCAGCCCGGCGTGCATCCACAAATGGATCAATCTGCAATATGTCAATCCGATCCATCCGACGCGGCGCGGCGTTCACCGTCCCTTCACGCTCCGGGACGCCATCCATCTGGCTGCGATCAAACAGTTGCAGGTACTGGGGCTTCCCGTGTCGCGTGCGGCTACGATCATCGGTCACTCGCCCTTGGAGACGGCGGGGCAGGATGTTCTGACCGCCCGCATCGGCGACGCAGAAATTCGCCTCGACATGACCGCGATCGCCGCGCGCGTCCGTACGAGGCTCCTCGCCTAAGGACGTGCCAATGATGCATCGGTCCTATCTCGCTCGGCTCTTGGGCCAGCCGCTGGCGATCGCGCCGCGCGCGCTCGACGGACTGCTCGCCGCCGATCTGACCGTCCATGCGCGATCTGCAATCACGCCGATCCTCCCCGACGCCGATCGGGCGGCATCGCGTGGCTTCACGGTGACCGAGAGCGGCATCGCCGTGGTGCCGGTGCTCGGACCGCTGGTGGGCCGGGGCGACTGGCTGACGGCGCTCTTCGGCGCGACCGACTATGGCGCGATCGGCAGCGCCGTCGCGGCGGCCTTCGCGGAGCCCTCGGCCCGCGCCGTGCTGCTCGAGCTCGACTCGCCGGGCGGCGAGGTCGGCGGTCTGTTCGATCTGGTCGATCGCCTCGTGTCCCTGCGCGAAGCCGCGCAGAAGCCGCTCTGGGCGGTGGCGAGCGAAAGCGCGCTGTCGGCCGCCTTCGCCATCGCGAGCGCCGCCGACCGTCTCTACGTTACCCGCACCGGTGAGGTCGGCTCGGTCGGCGTCGTCGCCATCCATGTCGACGAGAGCGCCGCCGACGCGATGGCCGGCCTCAAGTGGACGCTCATCCACGCGGGCGCGAAGAAGGTCGATGGCAATCTCCACGAGCCGCTCTCGCCTGAGGCCTTCGCCGACATCCAGGCCGATGTCGATGCGCTGCATGACGAACTCGTCGCGCTCATCGCGCGCAACCGGAACATGAGCCCGGACGCGGTCCGCGCAACACAGGCTGCCATCTATCGCGGCCGGCGCGGTATCGACATCGGTTTCGCGGACCGCTTGGGCAGCGTCGACCAGGCCCTCGCCGACCTCGCCGCGACGCTCGATCGACCGGTCCGAAGCCGGGGTCTCGCCCCGGCGAAGGCAGGCGCCCAGCGGCGCACCTCTGCCGTTCAACCTCCAAGGAGCAAGCTCGACATGACCACCGATACCGAAGTGGCGAACGATACAGCCGCCAACATCGAGACGGATGCGCCCGCCTCCAATCCTCCGGAATCCCAGGTGGACGACGGCCAGGCACCGGAACCTGCACCGGCGGCTCCCGTCTCCGCACCGGCTTCGCCCGAAGCCCCGGCTGAGGCTGCAGCCGAGCGGCTCCGGGCCGAATATGCCGAGATCGCCGCGATCGCCGCCCAAGGCGCCCGGCTGGGCGTCGCCATCGACGCCGCCGACGCCATGGCGAATGGAGTGGCGCCGCATGCGCTGCGAAGCTCCATCCTTGACGCCCTCGCGGCACGCGCTGAGGCGAGCTCTGTCGTCGCCGTGGCGCCGTCACCGGCCGGTTCGCCGGCATCGAACGGCGGCGACAGCCCCATCGTCCGCCGTGCGCGAGAGCGCGCCGCGACCACCAACCGCAACGCATGAGGAGGTGATCCATGCCCGCGCTGACCATGCCGCCCACGCTGGGCGATCTTCTCAAGTATGAGCTCAATGCGAGCTACTGCCGCGAGACCGTCACGCTCAAGGCCGGAACGAGCTATGCACTCGGTTCCGTGCTCGGGCGGATCACCGCTTCGGGCAAGTACCGGCTCTCGCCGGCGGCCCAGGTTGTCGGTGACGAGGGCGCGGAAGTCGCAAG